>CAZMJH010000080.1:0-5839 GCA_964566595.1 uncultured Candidatus Poseidoniales archaeon | reverse complement strand
AAATTGAATCTGGAATCTAATTGTTTTGTTAGTTCATTAATTAATTTACCACGGCGACCTATCACCATACCTGGTCTTTCCGCTTTCAAAGTAACCATTGTACCTTGAGGTGTTCTTTGAATTTTAAGTCCTCCAAATCCTGACTTTTTGGTCTCTCCCATCAAATATTCTTTGACCAAATGCCTCTCAATATTTCTATTGATTATTTTTCTCACCATACTTTGTTGACCTGCCATTCAAAACACCTCAAAATTCATCCTCGTCTTCCATATCATCACTACTGAAATCTTCAATAAAGATCTCAAGATTTACCTGATAATGATTCTTAGGAGTCGCCCTACCTTGAGCTCTAGGAATCCATCCTCTACTTATTCTACCTCTATGTGCCGCACAGTGAGTTATAAACATGTCATTTGCATCAATGTCATCATACCTATGTCGTGCATTTTCTGCTGCACTATTAATTAATTTAATAAATTTCATTGCTGCTTTAACTGGATATCTTCCAGGACCAATTCCGCCTTTACGATGGCCTACTTTTCCCGGGCCGTTTCTCTTACGCAATTTATTACCACTACCTTTACGGAAAGGTATTGCTTTTGCTTGCTTTTTAATTCGTTGATTATTTATCCTCTTGAATCCGCCAGGTGTTTCAGGATGTGGTATCCAACCCTCTATCAAAAGTACCTGTTGTAATTTTTCTATTGCCTGAGATACACTAGTAAAAGTCATATTTTCACCTTTACCTTTAGGTCTTAATTCTCTAGCAATTTCAAAGCAGTGTTTTGAATGTACATCTACATTTGTAGCTCTTGCAGAAGCGAGACGAGTACCTCGATCTAAGGATTGTGTGTATCCCTTTTGTGGTTTTAATCTGTTTCTGCTCATTTTTTCACCTCATTTTAATGCTACGTGCTTAGACGATTTGGTTGCACCAACTCCCGGCCCACTATGAGTAACGGAACTACGAGTCATTGCAAATTCACCAAAATAATGACCAATCATTTCTGGTTTAATATTAATCGGAAGAAAACCTTGACCATTATGAATTGCGATAGTTTTTCCAACAAATGAGGGTAATACTACCATATCACGTCTATGTGTTCTAATTGTTCCTTCAGTCTTCTCAATTCTTGCCAAGAATTTTTGATTCATTTCTGCATAATCCTTTTGCCACATTCTTGTTAAACTTCTTTTTGGCCTAGAAGGTAAATATTTCAATACACAATCAGCATCAGGATCTGATTCAGGAGGAAATAAGGGTAATGCCTGTAATTCTTCTAATGTAAGGCCTCGGTAAGTAAATTCTTTCTTTCGACGCTCTGCTATTTGACTCTTTAATTTACGAGTTCTTCTTCTCGCTGCTTTTGGAGTCATGAAACGTTTCTTTCTCTTTGCCATACTAAATCACCTTACTTGTTTCTCTTGCCTCTTCCCCTTCCTGTACGACTTGGGGCAATATGTCCTACTTTTGAACCCGGTGGTGCTCCACGAGCAACTGAATTAGGCCCGTGTACAGCTTGATGATTTCCACCACCATGGGGGTGATCGACTGGATTCATTTTTACTCCACTGACTGTTGGATATGCCTTACCTTTTGCTTTTGCACGATAATGCGCTGCTCCTGCAGTTCTTAGTGGCATTTCACTACGACCATGTCCTCCAAGTACCCCAATTGTGGCTCTGCATGTTGAACGTAAATCCTTTGATTTACCACTTGGAAGTTTTATCCTTACTTTGTCATCTAAATGAGTTTCTACAATTGCTGAATTACCTCCAGTTCTTGCTATTTTACCTCCATCTCCTGGTCTTAATTCCACATTATTCACAAGAGTTCCTTCAGGAATATTTTTGAGTGCAGTAATATTTCCAGGTTTTAATATTACATTATCGCCTACTGCAATTTGTTGTCCTACTGAAATTCCATCAGTAGCAGCAACTAATGTTTCTTTACCATCTTTTGAACGTAATTTTGCTAATGGTGCTGTATGTATTGGACTATGAATTAATTCTGTAACTTCAACGACCTCGTCTTTTACAGATGGAAGTCTATTAGCACCAGGGAATCGATGACTACTAACCTTATATCTTGGACTTGAGCCTTTTCTTTGTGCACGTATTCTCTTACCCATGACAACCCACCTCAGAATGCTCCTAATTTAAGTGAAGTTTCTTCAGCATCATAACCTTCTGCTAATTTTACACTTGCATGTTTACCCGCTTTTGTTATTCTTGTATTTACTGATTCTACTTTAACATCAAACAAAAGTTCTACTGCTTTTTTAACAACTTTTTTATTTGCTGTACGCACAACAAGAAATTCCAATCGATTAATAGAATTACCTGGTTCATTTAAACGATTTTCCATGGATTTTTCTGTAATCCATGGTTGAAGTATAATATCATAAGGATTCAACTACTCACCCCCATAGATTCAATTGATTTTTCTGTAAATACGGTTAATCTTCCTGCATCTCCACCAGGTGCAAGATCCTCTGCTGACAAATCTCTATACGCCACAACATCTACACCAGGTAAATTTCTTACTGCTTTAGCTAAATTTCCTTTGTTACTAACTACTAAAAGTAGACTTTTTGGAGTTCTATATCTGCGTCCTCGCATTTTACCTTTACCTGCACGTATTTTACGGCCTTCTTTGGCTCGATTAAGATCATCAGCCAATCCAAGTTCAGAAAAGATTGCATGCACCTTTCTAGTTGCACATTTTAAAGATATATCTTCAATATCAACTGTAGTCTTACCATCATCTCGAACCTCTGTATATGAACCTAATACTAATGGTAATTTTAATTCAGAATCAAATTTGTGCCCTCTCGAAGATACTAAATCTGAAGAAGTTGTTGCTGCCATTGCACTATTCTTGGCAAATATTTTTTCTTTTGAGTTTAATTTTTGAGTCCAATCCTTTTCTACTTTAGGACCATGTGCTCTACGTCCTTGTCTTGTACGTGGATCTTGTGCACCTGTTCTCTGTCCTGTTTTACGCATAATTCTCGCAACACCGCGACCTTTGCCCCACCATTCAACAGAGAACTTCATACCAGCCATTGGTGCTCTCTTACCTACATGGGCACGACTTCCATATGCTTGACGACGATTAGCTCTTGAAGAGTGTACTGCTCTTCGAATTAATCCCGGTCTGAATGTTGTTTCAAATGATGTTGGCAATGTTAATTTCGAACCACTTTCTGTGCTTACCTCAAATTGTTCCTGAAGTTTTCCTGCATCCATTTCATCTTCTGTAACAATAGTGACAATGTTAGTTACTGTGGCTTTCACTTTCATGCCCCCTGTTTACTAGCAGTTGAAATATAAGTTATCTCAACTGGGAACGTTTTCTTTCTTGGTCGAACAGCATCACGAAATCTCACCAAACGTTTAGCTGGTCCTGGAAGACTTCCTTCAATTAACACATATGAATTACGGATATCACCATAATGAAGAAAACCACCACTAGGTGTGATCTCATCATCATTAGGATGAGATATCTTCAAAATTCTCTTATTAAATTCTGTTCTCTGATGGAAACCAGTTTGGCCACCTTGTCTAATTGTTTTACGTACATATCCAGTACCAAAGTCACCCATGTTACCATGCTGACGTATCTTTTTTGAATTCTTATGTGATTGTAATTTTCCGCCAAATCTCTTAATGACTCCTTGCCAACCATAGCCTTTTGTAATTCCAATTACATCTACTTGTGATCCTACATCAAATACTGAATCCATGCCCAATTCAGATCCTAGTTGTTCAAAAGACCAATCTAATTGACTACTACAATCGCCACCGGATAAACCCAATTCCATTATTTCAGGTGTTTTACTAGATATTGCAGAAAGTGACTTAGGGTTAGTAGCAATTATTAGTCGAACTTCACAAATATCTGCTTGTTTAAGTTGCTCTTTATGGGCATCTACATCATGTTCCTTTCTGGCAGGGACTCTGCGAAATAATTCTGGAAATGTTTCTTTAAGTTCCTCGCAATCCCACCATACTTCACCAAGAGATTGTAAACCATACGATGATTCTCCATATCCTCTAACTCCAAGAACACGTATTGGAGGTATCTCTACAACCGTTGCAGGTTTACGAACTTCTTGACCAGCACTATTTGAATTTGGATTTGTATCTCTCAAAAGTACATGAGTCATGCCAGCTTTCCAACCTACAAAACCTTGTACCCTAATATCTCCAGAATCATCATTATTCCATGATTTGACTCTTCCATATTGACGATTTGCACGCTTACGCGGACTAAAAGCCATACTGCCTCTTCGTGGGTGACTTCGTTTCGCCATCTTGGATTCCTCCTAATTTCCGTACTGAGTACGGGCCATCACAGTAGGGGAGAAACCGTGACACCAAGTCGGAGCCACAAACGGGCCCATGACTCAAAAGGGTTCTTTTCGCTTGCCCTAAGTGTCTGGTTACTCAACTGTTTAAGCAAGTGGGCGACTAACATCCCGTATATGAGTGGTTCGGTATGAAATTTACACACTAAATGCGTGACGTGCCCTTGAAAATACTTTTGAGCCATGATTCGCAGGTGGGTCTCAATGGGCACAATTCTTAACCATCCATTTTTATCTTCACAAGAAGTTGAAGCAAGAGGATATCAACTAAAAGCATTGAATACAATTCTTGATTCTTCAGCATTGTTAATCTTACCTACTGGAACAGGTAAAACACCAATTGAATTAATGGCGATTGCAGAGAGACTTTACCAATTTCCTAAAAAAAAAGCAATGCTAATTGCACCAACAAATCCATTATTATCTCAACATTATGAAGATTGTAAAAAAACACTCAACATTCCTTCCGAGTCTATTGCAATGATTAATGGTAGTATTCATTGGAAAAAACGTGAAAAAATTGTTAAAAATGCAACAATAATTCTCGCAACCCCCCAAGTAATTAGAAATGATGTGAATAGGGGCACGATTTCTCTCTCAAATTATTGTATACTTATACTAGATGAAGCACACCATTCCAAAGGAAATCATGCTATGGCTCAAGTTGCAGACATGTATCTAGAACAAGCAACTTCAGGTTTACTTATTGGTGCTACTGCATCACCTGGATCTACCGAAACAGCAATTCTTAATTTGACTAAAAGATTAGACTCTCATCGAATTTTTTCTATGCAAAGAACTGATTCTTTAATTAAACCATATACTACAGAATTAGAATCAAATATCATCACATTAGATTTACCAAAAAAAATAGAAGTGTTGGCGATCCCATTAAAAAAATGGTTAGAAGAAATGGTTGAAAGATTACAAAAAACAGGTGTTTATTTACATAAAGGAGTAATTACAACTAGCGGATTAAATGATGCCATGAAACGTGCTAGTAGACTAATTGATCGTAAGAATCAACACGGATGGAATTCTATAAAATTAATCGCTGATTCCATAAGAGTACTTCAATTGATAAATTTAATTACAACTCAAGGCATTGTAAGTGCAAGAAAATACATGAAACGAACTATTAATCAATTTGAAAAAGGTGAAAAAAAGCTTGCAAGATTTGTACAAAAAAAAGAATTCATCATGTTGCAAAAAGAAATAATGAATATGAAAGAAACTCATAACAAAATAGAAAAAGTTCATCAATTAGTAAAAGAACAAATAGAAATTGATTCTGAAAGTAGAATTATTGTATTTGCATCATTAAGAGATTCTGCACGATTCATCTCCATGGTTCTTAATGGATTATCTAATGTAAATGCAACACCATTTATTGGACAATCTTCAAAGGAAGGGGATGAAGGTATGAGCCAAAAACAACAAATTTTGACATTAAATCGCTTTAGACA
>CAZMJH010000079.1:0-5920 GCA_964566595.1 uncultured Candidatus Poseidoniales archaeon | reverse complement strand
AGAATTTAAAATTCCAGTTTCAACTTTACCTACTGGAACAGTACCTATACCGCCAATTTTGTAAACATCTTGAATTGGAAGTCTTAATGGTTTATCAACAGGTTTCGGTGGCATTTTTACACCATCTATTGCATCAAACAATGTAGGTCCACTGTACCAAGGTGCTTTATCGGATTTATTGTATACATTATCTCCATCAAATGAAGAACATGGAATCATTGGAACATCAGCAGGATTAAATCCTGCAACTTTTAACAAGTCACTAACTTCATTACAAGTTTGTTTGTATTTATCTTCAGACCAATCTACACCAGATATATCCATTTTGTTTACGTTAACAATTAATTGAGTAACTCCTAATACACGAGCTAAGAAAGCATGTTCTTTAGTTTGTGCATTTACACCATCATTTGCAGCACAAAGTAATACTGCAGCATCAGCTTGGCTTGCTCCAGTAATCATGTTCTTAACAAAATCTCTGTGACCAGGCGCATCAATGATCGTCCAGTAATAATTAGGTGTGAAGAATTCTTTGTGTGCTACATCAATTGTAATACCTCTTTCTCTTTCCTCTTTCAAACCATCCATAACATAGGCTAAACCGAAACCGGCTTTTCCTTGTTCACTTGCAAGTTTTTCGTTCTTTTCAATTACATGAGCCTCTATGTGTCCACTATCCAAAAGTAGACGTCCTACTGTTGTTGATTTTCCGTGGTCAACATGACCAATAAACACTATGTTTAGGTGCTCTTTACTTTTATCTTCCCATTGTGAAGCCATCTTTTATCACTCCTTAGCGAGCAGTCCGACCGTAAACTTATATATGAAAGAAACTGATTTAAAATACAATAAAAACCAGTCATTTAAACATTAAAAGTATGCGGAATGACTTCACATTAGCCTCATTTTGTTCTTCATTAACTACTTTTGCAGTCCATGGGCCTGGATAATATTTCTGCACATGGTAGGAACCAGAAACTTGAGTATAAACGCAATAATCATTACTTTCATCACATTCAAAATTTGAATGACCAGTTCGTTGATCATTTGTCATACTAGAAGTATTAATGTCAAACTCTTTTGTTTTGTTATACACGTAGATATCTAATCTTTGTTCATATGAAAATGCCCAATCCCCGTCTTCTTTTGCATATGTTAATTGAAATTCCGCCCGTTTCAATCTATTTACAGAAGGAGACTCTTCATATACGGTATTAAATTCAAACTCTCTAAAATTATCTGCATTTGAGGCATTTCTATCTACTGTGAAATCAGCCCATTCCCCTACATAATTTATGTATACAGTTATTTCATCTGAATCAGTTAAACCTTGATCATCAGTAACAGTCAATTGTATTTCCCATTTTCCAGGAGATTTATCTTTCCAAGTATATGTTTCGCCTGTTGCTTGTACATCATTTGCAGGATCTCCATCTCCATCCAGATCATAATATACATCTAAATCCCATTCGTATTTTGACAAATAATGGTTTGGATCATCTTGACTGCTAGCAGATCCATCTAACAACACATCGGTTGTAGCATCTACTTCACGATCACCGATTTCATTCGTTTCACAAATAAAATAAATATAAAATTCTTTTGAAGAATCAGAAGTTTCTTCACCATCGCAATCATCAATCCCCATTCTTGATCCTGCATCAGCTTCAGGACGAATAGAGTCTTTTGCAATAATTTCAATTTCTTCTGTCATGGTTTGACTATATTGACCATCTTCAACGGTTAATGTAACAATATATGTTCCCTCAACAGCGTACTCCCAAGTGACTTCACTACCAGATTCTTCTCTTTGAATACCATTACTATCATCAAAATCCCACATAAATACTAGTATGTCACCATCTCTATCAATTGTTGCACTTGCATCAAATGTGATTGTTTCTTCGGCTTTAATGGCACCCGCAGGGCTTATTTTTAATGATATTTCAGGGGGTTGATTTGATGCAAATGTTTGGGTACATCCAGAAAAGGCAATACTAATCATTGCCAATATTATAAACAACGATACGCCCTTTTGCTTCATTCTTATCATGTTACTCTGAAAGCACATACCACAATAAACCTGCGATTAATTGATTGTTAAGAAATGGTTTTTTTTGTTTTATAGTTGAATCGATTTTATTTCCAGAAACTCTTCAAGTCCATGTAATCCTAATTCCCTTCCATTGCCTGACATTTTATATCCTCCAAATGGTGCACTAATATTGAAAGGTCCACCATTAACACTTACTTGTCCAGTTCGCATACCTTTCGCAAAATCAATTGCTTTATCTTGATTTGCAGACCATACTCCTCCAGAAAGTCCGTAAATAGAATCATTCGCAAGTTCAAGAGCTTCTTCTTCAGATTGATAAGTAGCAATAACAAGTACAGGTCCAAAAATTTCCTCTTTCCATATGGTCATCTCAGGAGTAACATCTGCAAAGACAGTTGGTTTCACAAAAAATCCTGAATTAAGTCCATCAGGCATACCGACTCCTCCTGCTATTAAAGTCGCACCTTCGTTAATGCCAATTTGAATATAATTTGTGACACTTGTTTGTTGTTTTGCACTTGCCATTGGGCCACAACGGGTATTTTCATCTAGAGGGTCACCTGTTGTATAACGAGCAATTCTATTGGAAATAATTTCACAAATTTCATCACGCATATTTTTTGGAACAATAAGTCGAGTGAGAGCAGAGCATGTTTGGCCAGAATTTTGATAACAACCACTAATTGCCATTTTTCCTACTAGTTGAGGGTCAGCATCACTAAGTGCGACATTAGCACTTTTACCCCCTAATTCTAATGTTACACGTTTAACAGTGGGCGCAGCTGCTTGACTAACTCTTATTCCTGCGCCAGTAGATCCGGTAAAAGAAACCATGTCAATATCTTGATGTGCTGCTAAGTATTCTCCTACTTCAGTTCCATGACCACTAATAAGATTAAATACACCATTAGGAAGTCCGATTTCATGAATAATTTCTGTAAGTAAAAAAGCATTTAGGGGTGCTTCTTTACTTGGTTTAAGGACCATCGTACAACCAGCAGCAAGTGCCGGAGCAACTTTACCTATTATTTGATGGAGTGGAAAATTCCAAGGTGTAATAAATGCACAAACTCCAATAGGTTCTTTGATTATAAGTGAATTACGAACCTCCTCTTCCCATTCAAATGATTCTAACATTTTAGCATAGGAACGAGTAACAACACGTGGTGTGCCAACCATAGCCATGCGACTGTATCCAATTGGCGTTCCCACTTCAGCAGTGATGGTCTGTGCCAATTCCTCAGTTTTCTCTTTGATTGCGGCTGAAAGTTGATTTAGAATCATGATTCTTTCTTCATATGAGGTTTCTTTCCAAGCAGGAAATGCATTCTTAGCAGCAGTTACAGCAGCATCCACATCTGCTTGACTACCTACTGGGATTGAACCAATGATTTCTTCGGTTGCGGGGTTGACAACTTCGATGGCATTGTTACCTGTGGATTGGATCCATTTGCCATTGATATACAATTTTTCATATACCTGCATATCAAGGGCGAGGATGCTTAATTATTTGAGTCTCACTAACCTTAATTGGTCAAATTAATTCCATGAAATTTTCAGGAGGCCTTCCTATTATTGCTTTATTTGAAGATACAAGTAATGGGCGTTCCATTAATTTGGGATAATCAGATAGTAATTTTGCAATAAATTTTTTATCACTAAGGCGTTCTAAATTGATATTCAATTCTTTGAAAAGTTTTTCTTTGGTTCTAACAAGAAATATTGGTTTAATTGAAAGATTATTTAGAATAGATTCTAATTCATTTTCAGTTAAAGGGGCATTAAGATAAAGTATAGTTTCAAAAGTAATATTATTGTCTTCAAGTAATGTTTTTGCTTGTCTAGATTTTGAACAACGAGGGTTGTGGTATAATTTAAATTGCATAATCTCACCATTAAAATGGGGCGGCTTCTAGTATTTTTTGTCCACCCATATAAGGTTGCAATACTTCTGGAATATTAACGCGGCCATCTTCTAATTGATTTTGTTCCATTATTGCTACAAGGCCTCTACTTGTAGCAACAGCGGTTGAATTAAGTGTGTGTACTGTAGAATTTCCATCAGGAGTTCTATATCTCATTTTTAATCGATTTGCTTGATAATCTGTACAGTTCGAACAAGAAACAATTTCTTTGTATTCATTGGCTCCAGGTAACCATGCTTCCAAATCATATTTTCTACTTGCAACAGTTCCCATGTCACCGGTGCAGATATTTATTACATGATAATGGATGCCTAGAGAATTCCATAATTCTATACAGTTTTCTAACATATTTTCGTGATGTTCCCATGAATCTTCAGGCAAACTAATAATTATTTGTTCTATTTTTGTAAATTGGTGTACTCTCCAAATACCTTTGTCAGATTGACCGTGTGCTCCCACTTCACGTCGAAAACAAGGTGAAAGACCAACTAGTTTCATTGGAAGTAAACTTGGTTCTATAATTTCATCCATATACATTGCAGTTAGTGGATGTTCACTAGTTGCAATCATATAATATCCATCAGGTTCTATTCCATACATTACAGTTTCAAAATCTCCTAAATCTGTTACGCCTTCGTACGCTTTACGATTCATCATGGTGGGTGGTTGAATTAAAGTAAACTCTTTTTTTAACATAAAATCAACAGAATATGCTTGTAAGGCCATCTCTAATCTTGCAAGATCCCCTTTAAGGAAATAAAACCGACTTCCGGTAATTTTTGCTGCTCTAGCAAGTTCAGCCCAATTATTCATTTCTAACAATTTATTATGTGTTTTTGGTTCAAATGAAAAATTAGGTTTAGCCCCGTGTTCTGAATGTAATGTGTTGCCAGATTCATCGTCACCAATGGGTACAGATTCATGAAGAATGTTGGGAATCCTCATTCTGATATCATCTCTTTTTTTAAGGAGTTGTTGAGCCATACCATCTAATTCATCGATTTGATTTCCTAAATTTTTAACATCAGTAAGTAAGGCTTGCATCTGTTCATTATCTCCTGATTTTTTGGCATCAGAGATTAGTTTTGCCGATTCATTTCTTTTTTTCCTAGCTAGATTTTGTTCATAAACCGCTTTTCTCCATAATTCATCTAATTCAATTACTTCATCAATTTTTTTATGTGTTAAATTACGCCTGTCATGATCTGCACGAATTGCATCTGCATTCTCTCTGAAGTCGCTTATATCTAGCATGCTATAACTATGCGAGTCCGCCTTTCGGCTTCAAACCTACGCAAGATTAGCAAGATAATGTTAGAATGAAATATTAAATTCCAAAGCACTAAAGCCAAGCAGAAGTAGTGTAGAAATAAAATATCCAAGTATTGCACCACTGTTAAGTAAGGGCAAACCTGCTTGTGGTTTTCCTAAAGCAACATAGCCCATTAGGATGAAATAACCTACTAATCCTCCAACCATAGTCATTAATCCTATCCACATTGTAGCATCTATTCCTAAAAGAAGAGTGCCTTCTGGTAACCATGTTATCGCAGATATTACTAACATTCCTGGGAAAATAACATCTCCTAATCCCATAAACATAGCATCTTTTTCACTCTTCACTCTTTCCTTTTTAGTTGATTTTCCATTTAAGTCTTTATTTATTTTAGCGAAATTATCATTTTCTTGAACCTCTGATGGCAGTTCTATAATTTCATTTTCCCGCATAGTATTTTTTTCTTCAAGAAATGAGTATCCCTTCTCTTGAGGGGCGACTAATAATATTGGTAATTTTAAGTTGACCATAGTATCTGCTAAATCAAGCATGTGTTTAGATTTATAAACTGCCCAAGCATCATATATTGCAGCTACAATCATAAAAATAATTATTAGCCAAGGTACAAAAGAAATGCCTAACATTGCAACAACTCCGGCTCCA
>CAZMJH010000078.1:0-6115 GCA_964566595.1 uncultured Candidatus Poseidoniales archaeon | reverse complement strand
AGTAGCAATGGAATTATCTGTGCCAATTCGTGTTAATAGTAGAAATCGTGAACAAATGAGACAGATGATACTTAGAGGACCTAATAATCATCCTGGTGTAAATTATGTAGTAAGGCCTGATGGAAGAAGGGTAAGGATTACAGATAGATCGAAGTTTATTAATTCGGGTTTTCGTTGTCTTAATCCAGAATGTTTACCTGAAGATAGTATGCGTCAAGATTTGAATGCTGCCATGTTTGCACCTAACTTTTTACCAGGACTTGTTGTAAAGAAACAAACAACAAAGAATTTAGATAATTCAGTAGATGAAACATTTGTAGTTGATTTGGAAGCGACTCTTTTAAATTTAGAGGGACTTGATAAAAATGGAAAACCATTGAAAGAAGACAATCCAGACGGAGTATTACAGCAAAGATGGATATGGGAAAGAGAAAATATGGGTCAACCATATCCTGAACATCTTGAAATTGAGTGCCCACATTGCGGTTCTCCTATAAATGAATATGATGAAAGAACTAGATTATTTGATAGATTGGAAACAATAGATTCTGATGGAAACCCAAAAGAGGGCCAAATTGTAGAGAGACACTTGATTGATGGTGATGTTGCAATTTTCAATAGACAACCATCTTTACATCGAATGTCTATGATGGTTCACGAAGTTCGTGTTATGAAAGGCCATACATTTAGATTTAATTTGGCAGTTTGTACTCCATATAATGCCGATTATGATGGAGATGAGATGAATCTTCATGTTATTCAAGGAGAAGAAGCTCGTGCCGAAGCAAAAATATTGATGCGCGTACAAGAACACATACTTTCTCCAAGATATGGAGGTGCAGTTATAGGTGGAATTCATGATCATATTTCGGGAGCTTTTATGCTTTCTAGAGAAGATGTGGGTGTTCGTAGATCAAATGCATTACAAATTCTAAGTTCAGTTAAGTGGACAGGTGATTTACCCCCTGAAGTTGACATTTGTGCTAAAACTGGAGCAATTGTTGATGGTGCCGCAAAGAAGGCTTTCAAAGGAGAGTTGGTTAAAGGATTTAGAGGACATGAGATTATTGCTTTATTACTACCACCAAATATAAAGATACAATTTACAAGTAGATCTAATGATCTTGTAGATGTGCATGATGGTAAGGTTAGTGGAACTTTAGATAAACGTTCAATTGGTGCTGAAGATGGAAGATTACTTGATGCAATAGTTCAAACTAATGGTTCTGAAAGAGGTGCACAATTCCTTGATGATTTTACTAGACTTTCAATTGCAGCATGTACTTCTTTAGGATTTACAACTGGAATTGATGATGAAGATTTACCCGATGAGGCTTTAGCATTGATAAAAGCTGAAAATTCAAAGGCAAATGAGGAAGTAGAATCATATTTGAAGAAATTTGGTAAATCAGGAAAAGGTTACGAAGTTAGACCGGGTAGAACTCCTATAGAAACGCTTGAAGAAGATATCATGATTGCATTGGATCAAGGTAAGCAAAGAGCTGGAGATCTTGCTAAAGATGAGTTACTAAAAGCAGGGCGTTTCAATTCTGCAGTTAATATGGCTGTTTCAGGTGCAAGAGGAAGTATGGACAATCTTACTATGATGGCAGCATCCATAGGTCAAGCAAAAGTTCGTGGTAAAAGATTAGAAAGAGGTTATCATGAAAGAGTATTGTCACATTTCCCACGAGGGGCCAGAGGAGCACAGGCTAAAGGATTTGTAGCATCATCATTTAAACATGGTTTAGAGCCTACTGAATTCTTTATGTTGTCTGTTTCAGGAAGAGAAAGTCTTGTTGATACTGCAGTAAGAACTTCGAAATCAGGTTATATGCAAAGAAGATTAATTAATGCAATGGATGATTTGAAAGTAGTTCCAGATGATATGCGTTCTGTGAGAAATACAGCTGATAGAATAATTCAATTTAGTTATGGTGAAGATGGAATAGATCCATGCCGTTCAGCACATGGTTCACCAGTAAATATAGATGTAATTGTAGATACAGTATTGGGTACATTTGGTGAATTGACAAATATTGATTCATATACAGATCATGGAGATAAAGACTTTGAGTCATTGTTAGATTCTGATGAATCATATGGTGATGGAACTGGAGGGGACTTCTGATGGTAGTTAAGAGTGCAACAAAAAAGAAACTAATGGACATGGGTATTGATGAAGATTATGCTCACAATTTAGCAGATGATCGTAAATGGGATGATGTTAAAATACTAAATGTTCAACAAATTGCTCAAATTTGTCAAACAGGTTCAGATAAAGCAAATAAAATTCATGAAATGATTACAAGATATGCTACAGGAAGAAGAGGCGATGGAGGTGCTGATGGTGGAGAAACAACAGTAGTTCGTCGTAAAGTTACTAGAACCTCACGTACTAAAAGAGTTAAAAAAAGAGACTTGGACAATTATCTTGAAGAAGAAAAATTGAGTACAATTACTGAATATGAAAATGGTGAATTTTATGCTCAAATTCAGAAAGCTAATGAGGAAGTAGATGGAGTTAAGTTAACAGCAAGGGTTGTTTCAGATTTATCAAATGCATTAGTAAAACGTGGGCGTAAGAGAGTTACTGCTAAACAAGCAAATGAAATGGTTTCCATGGCAAAAGCAGCATTTAAAGGCTCGCAAATAGATCCATTCGAGGCCGCAGGAATTATTACGGCACAATCAATTGGAGAACCAGGAACACAGATGACAATGCGTACGTTTCACTATGCTGGTGTTGCAACAGTCAATGTAACTCAAGGTTTACCCCGTATTATTGAGATAGTTGATGCAAGGAAAAAACCAAACACACCTACTATGATTGTACATTTAAATGAGGAATATAAAACAGATGAAAAGAAGGTTAAGAAATTAGCTGCTGGTCTTGAAGTGACTACTACGAAAAATATAGCAGATATTGAAACCGATGTAACTCAAAGGAGATTGACGTTGAAATTATTGCCTTCTACACTTAAACAAAAAGGAATGTCTGGTGGAGAAGTTGTTGATAAGTTAGGTAAAGCGCTTAAATTATATATTGATGTAGATAATGAATCAAAACCAAGGCATATTACAATTATTCCAGGCGTTCAAAAGAAGGAAGATTTGGAAAAATTAGATGCTGAGCCTCCATCATATACTGAATTATTACAGTTGGAAGATAAAGTTAGAGATTTAAGATTAAAAGGAATACCCAATATTGAAAGGGCAAATGTTCAAAGAAATGATCAAACAGATGAATTTTATATTTCAACAATAGGTTCAAACTTAGCCCGAGTGAGTGAAGTTGAAGGCATTGACAGAAGTAAAACATATACAAATAATATTATAGAGATATATGACTATCTTGGAATAGAAGCAGCACGTCAATCAATTATTAATGAACTACAAGCAACACTTGATGCAGCAAGACTTGATGTTGATGTTAGACATTTACTGATGGTAGCTGATGTGATGACTAGTGAAGGTGCAGTTCGTGCGATTGGAAGGCACGGAGTTAGTGGTACTAAACATAGTATTCTTGCGCGTGCAGCATTTGAAGTTACAGTTAATCATTTGTTAAAGGCGGGTGTTATTGGTGAAACTGATAATTTAACAGGAGTTGCTGAAAATATTATTGTAGGCCAACCAATATCTTTGGGTACTGGAAGTGTTGATTTATATTATATTCCTGAAGAATGAATGAGGTGAAATTATGGATATTCTTAGAGAATTAAAAGATGCAAGTTCTACCGGAAAATTAATTTGTGGTCAAAAAGAAAGCCAGGGATCATGTTTAGATGGTAAGGCAAAACTTGTTGTATTTTCTATGAATTGTCCAGAAGAATATGTTAATGAATTATCAGCAAAATATTCAGGCATTACAATGTATAGAGTTAATGTGGTCAATCGAGAATTAGGTGCTGTTTGTGGAAAACCATTCCCTGTAAGTGCAGTTGCAGTTGTAGATGCAGGACGAAGTAAATTATTTTCATTAAAATCAAATTTATGAACTAGTTATACTAAGTTCTGAATTTACTTAAGCCATAATAATGGAATCAAAGATAGAGGAATTGTTCTCTGCTTTGAATGTTGAATTTGATACTAGTAATATTCCATCTCCTATTGCAGAAATTGTTTGTTTTGGAAAGATACGTTTTTTGCCGGAATTAATAGCAAATATTGGTGCAGAAAAAGGACAGTATGTATGGTCAACAGGACCCGGATGGATTGATTTTAGCAGAAGTGAATTAGAAGCTTGGTTAGTTGATGTTCCTGAAGGAAACCACCTTCTTATCATTGAAAGGGGTTTTGATGTTGATATTTCTTATAGGTGCCCTAATGGGGTAGAAATAGAATTGTGGGGTAGAGAAAAACTTGCACTACTTATTGGATATAGTGTCTTGGAAGGAAATAATGATGCGACTTCAATTCTTACTAATGATTCAAATATAGATGTACAAGTTATTGAAGATAACGAAGAAAAATCTGAAACGACATATTCAAAATTACAAAAAAGCAAACTTGTTTGTATTAAATCAGAAATAAATCCACTTGAAACATTAGAATTACAAGGCATATCACAAGCACCATGTCAACCAATTTTATTGGAAGTGTGTTTCTGGTTAATAGATGGATTCTTAAATGGTCCAGAAAATTCTAAAGAAGAACGTAAATGGGTCGTGTTAGAAGATATTTTTTCAGATGAATTCTCTTTACAAGAAGATCTAAGTTATATTTCAAAAATTCCAAATGTACCAACACTCTCTATTTTGGGTAAAAATAATGATGAAAAATTGCGTAAAAATTTAGATAAATTATGCGACGAAAGAAGACATGAATCTATAAGCACATCTGAATTAAATTCTGGAAAATTATTGCGATGGTGGAGGCACGATAAAAAATCTATAGAATGTAGTCCACGAAGGGCATTAATACCTTCATGGTTATTCATCTCACCACTAGAAGGCAAAAAGATAATACATGGATTAAGTGGTAAAATATTGGATTTCAAAGGAGAATTGAAAGGGATTCCTTAAAGTGGGAGTTCTACTCACATTGCTTCATGACCCAGCGACGTGTATTCGGTCAAGCGAAAATTATGATTAGTTTAGTGGTGTTGTTTCTACTAGTAGGTTCGACATTTTTGACTACGATTAGTTATACTGAAAAAACTGAAGAATTAATGAAAGAAAATATGGAATTATTGCCGGGAATTAGTGAGAATAGCTTACTAAGTTCTGCAAAAACCCCTACTGGACATGCATTCTTTTCAGCGACTCAAAACTTTCCCTCATTAGCTCAAGAATCTATGACTGATGGAAATGACAATATTTACATGTGGGCGATAAATTATTTTTCATATGATGAAACTGCTACATTAGGCGCACATACTATTGTTTTTGATGATGGAGGATCTTCTGAAGGTTCATATTGTTACAATTCCGGAATGGTAGGAAAAATGGATTCCGATGGAAATTGGTTATGGGTTGCAGGTATTGACTGTGGATTACTTAATATGGGTACTGATGAAGATGGCGATGGACAAGAAGATATGTATTATGGTCAAGTTTTCATCAATGATGCAGCAGTGACTTCAGATGGAGGTATAGTTGTTGTAGGTGAAGCATATACTTCTGAAAACATTAGTTTTATCAGTTCAGCAGGTGCAACTATAAGGGATACTGCTGAAGTTGGGCTTCCATTTGGTTTCGTTGCCAAATTAAGCGCTACAGGTTATTGGGATTGGATTGAATATGTACATACAGATGCATTAACAACAGGATCTGCATTAGGTGCATTGACAAATTGTTATTTTGTTCCTACAGCAGTTGATGGAGATTCAACAGGAATTTATGTTGGTGGAATGTTTGGTACAGAAGCATCAGTTGGGGGTCCAATTCCCGGTGCTACAGATTGTACAACTTCTAATGTTGGTACTACAGGAGATAGTTCTTCAGATGGTTTCATTACAAAATATAGTGCTATTGGCCAACAAGGCTGGGTAGAAAATACTGAAAATTCAGCTACAGATAACAATGTAAATACAGTTATGATTGATAATGAAGGATTAATTCATGTTGCAGTAGCTTTCCAAACATCAGTTACTATGGGTACTGATACACAT
>CAZMJH010000077.1:0-6155 GCA_964566595.1 uncultured Candidatus Poseidoniales archaeon | reverse complement strand
ATCCCACCCACCATGTAGTGGATCGGGGCCCATTGTTTCCAATCTTTCTTGATATTCTTCATCTATCATCAATCTAAGTGTTCCAAATCTACGTACATCCCGGTATACTGCTTGAGAACCATTATCGAATTTAATCTCCAAATGACAATGTTTGTCTGGAAAATCTTTAGGCCACTCAGCACCTTTGGGAAGTAACCACCAACCACCTGTCATACGTAAATGACCCTCAACAACCGTCCATGTTTCAGGAATAGAATTGTTCAATTCTTTTAGATGAATAAAGTAAAATTTTCCGAGTCTACTTACAGATTCAATTGTTCTACCTATAAGCCCACCAATTCCATATTCAGTACAATCATCAGAAGCAAAAGAAGCAAATCTTGATCCATCTCGTAATAATTGTGCTTTCCAAATTTCTGAAAATTTCAAATTTATTATTTTTTGATTTGACATGAAATTAGACAAAGCAATACGTGTTACCTCTACCTCTGGAAGCTCTGGCACAGTCAACTAAGAGGCTTTAAGGCTCTTAATTAAGTCGCAAAAATAGTGTTTCGGGAAAATAAACTATATGCATTTTTTAAAAAAAAATAGGGGTTTCGATGGTAATCAATAATAAGCGTCTTGTCTGGGGCATGTTTATGTCCGTAGAAGCGATGGTACAGAGTATGATAGATGATTTAGAAGCTGCAAAAGGAGATGCTGGAAAACACGATGGTGGAAACAGCGCTGCTGGAACAAGAGTACGAAAAGCTATGCAAGCCGCTAAAAAGGCAGCACAAGCAGTTCGTCTACAAGTTCAAAGTGATAAGAACAGCAGATAATTGAATTATTTACTAATTAATAACGGATTAAACCGTAACACGAACGCCCCTTTCGGTGAGCCGAAAGGGGCCTTTTTTAATTTATAATTAAATAATACAATGAAATAACATATGTTGTTCTTCAAAACCACTTAATTCGATAGATTCGATAATATTGAGATTAGATTCTTGCAATTTATTTTCTGTTTCTAAGAAAATTGCTCGATCGCCTCCTTCGTTGAATCTTTCTGATGCACCCTTTAGGCTTAGAAGTGCCTTTGATCCAGGTTTTAGTAATAAATTACAAGCTTTGATAAAAATATCTACTTGACCGGCTTGAGATACATCTTGAAACAACCAATCAGCACCCTTTGGTACAAAGTGTGCCCAAGTTTCAATCTTACGTGCGTCGCCAAGCACGGGTATTATGCCTGGCCTTTTAATTGCTAAATGATTTAAATCCCTTAAACAGCGAGGGGAAATATCTACAGAAATTAATCGTCCTGAAAATTTATTTTTAAAACCGCACAGATGGTCATGAATATGTGAAATCGTAGTTCCATGTGCTGCACCCAAATAGACAATAGTAGAACCTACAGGAGGCAATAATTCAACTGGTGAATTTTTTGTCGTTAATAAAGCAGCACCTAATTTAGAACGGAAAGGATCCCATCTCCTCCACGTTTCACCCCTTTTTTTACGTGTTGTTTCGCCATAAACCTTAGTTCCTCCATCGGCGCTTAATGTCCACATAGCACGACCTTCTAACCTTACTGTAGATGAAATATCTACAGTTCTTGAACTACGCCCCATAATAAATCACGCCTTTTTAGAATCAAAATACTGTTGCCTCATTCCATCAACTCTTTCTTCAATATTACGTAATTCTTCTTCACCCCAAGGTGTACCATTAAATGCATCAATTCTCGCTGCCAAACTCATTCTTGCTGCTAACATTCTAGATATTCTTCCACGAATAGGTTTTGGAGATCTTGAGATTAATACATGAGAATAAATCAATCCATGTTTAGGTGGTTTTGTACCTTGTTTTAAATGAGAAAAAAATGCTTTTTCTGCACCCAATATTTGTACAGTACCTGCAGGTAATCTAGCTAATCTCATCCTACCATGTGCTGCTACACAAAGTCTTGCAGCAATCATAGGTCCGGCAATTGCTGAAAGAGAAGGAAGATGTTCTAAAGATAAATCCCTTACTGTAGATTCAATTCTATCTAATTGTGATTGCATACTTGCAACCGTTTCCGCCCAATTTTTGATTACTAACCATTCTGACTCAGAGGGCGGTTTGGGCGGTAATGTCGCCTCAAAATGATTTGCCAAATCTGAAATAGTTTTAGAAGATATTATGAGTTTTGCAAGCCTATTACGATCAGCCTCCATTCTCGCTCTCGGAAGTAGTAACACAACCCATTCTGTTAAACGGGCTTCTAGTAAAACCCAACTCCCCCTTAATTCATCTGATGCCCGGATAAGATGTTCTAATCTACGATCTGGATCTGATGCTGCTTCATCAACATCTTGTGCAGATAATATTAATGCTGCTTCATCAAGAATTTGCATACGTTCTTCATTTGGATATGGTAATTCTAATGTTTCAAGAATTGGATCTACCCTTTCAATGAGTTTTGCTTCAGGATACCTTTGTATCAAATGTTTTGCTTCATCTAGAAGTACTCCTGAAGCAAGTAATCTTAAACGTTTAGCAACTTCTTCTTTATTCAATTTCTTTTTGCAAATTTCAACTTCCAACACTTCAGAATTATCATCAATTATTGCAGCAGCCTGCCAATCCTGCCACAACTTCATGCATATGGGATAACGACCTTAACAAAAATACCAACGGTTTCAATCTATTAAAAATAGGGTTTAAACCTATTTTCTACATTATCTAAATATCAATACATTTAAACCATCCAAGTCAGCCTTAGGGGTATTAGCGAGGAATAATATGTTCTGTCCAGAATGTGGTGCACTTTCATTTCCCGATTCAAAGGGATGGATTAAATGCCCGGATTATAAGTGTGGATACAATGGCCCGCTTGATAATAAAATGAAAGATCCCGTAACTGGCCAAGAAATTGATTTAGGCAATGTACAATCTAGTTCTAAAGCAGTCACAAGAAAATTTGAAGTCATAGAGGATTCAGAACAATCCCATGGTGTATTAACAAGTGGGTCCTATATTTGTCCAAAATGTGATGGTCAGGAAGTATTCAGTGAATTAAGACAAACTCGTGCTAGTGACGAACCTGAAACTAGGCTATTAACTTGTAAAAAATGCAAACATGGTTGGCGAGAATATTAAAATTCTACAAAAATAGGCTAAGTAACGTTCAATAGCCGTCACATTAGAGGGTGCATTTGTAGGTGGTAAATTATGCTACATGTCACTGTTGAAAGCAGCATACTCAAGACCATTGTTGAAACGCTTATGACACAAGTTGAAGAAGCAAGATTTGATTTCTATCCAGATAGATTAGAAGTTTGTGCAGTAGATGCTGCGAATGTTGCAATGATAAAAATGGAAGCAAATTCAGGATTATTTGATACATGGGACTTAGACGAATGCAAAGTAGTCATGGAATTAGCAAAAATGCGAGAAGTCCTTACTTTGGCTGCAGTTGGAGAAATGGTAGAAATTAATTTTGATGATGTTGCCAACAGAATAAAAGTTAGTGTTGGAAAAATAGAGAGAACTCTTAGTCCAATAAATGAAGATAATGTTCGAGTACCAAAAAGAGTACCTCCAATTGAGTTGAAATCAATAGCTAAAATCTCAGGAGTTGAATTATCTCGAGCATTTAGGGCTGCAAAACATGTGGGAGAAATAGTACACATGTCAATGAGTCCTGAAGAATTAGGAATTACAGTGCCTGGACCCACTGATGCTGTAGATGTCACATATAGCAATGATGAGTTGGAAACTTTGACTTGTGAAAATAAAGTAAATAGCCAATATAGTTTAACCTATATGCTAGAACTAGTGAAAAAATTAGATGGGGTGAGTTTGATTACATTAGCCTTTGGAGAAAATGAACCTCTTAAAATGAATTTTGGATTCTATGAAGATGCAATCACTGTACTTTTCTTATTAGCACCACGGCAAGATGCATATTGATTAAAAAACAATGCATTATGCATTAATTATTTTTTATAGGAGAGTTTTGAATATACACCTGTAGTGGGGTTAACGAGTCGAGTTCTATGAGTGGTCCAAAAGTAGCCATACTAATCCCTACCCTAAATAATCACAAAGAATTAGATGTTGTTCTAAAATCTTTAACTAATCAAACATGGAAAGGCGAATTAGAAATTGCTGTGGTTGGACCAACAAACGATCCTGGTAAAAAAATCACTAAAGCCCATAATGCCACATGGATAGATGACAAAGGAAGTAGAAATCGAGCAGATGCATGCAATGTGGGAATCAAAGTAATTAATTGCGACATATTATTATTCACTGATGATGATGTAATTCCAAAAAATGATTGGGTTGCGAAATTAGTAAGATGGTTTGAACGTAAGGAAGTTGCAGGAGTCGGTGGTCAAAATTGGGCACCTGAAACTGATCCATTCATGGCAAAGGTAACAGATGTTGCTTTTGGTGCAAAATATGTTACTGCAGGCACACGTTATGGCAAAGTAGAGCAAGGAGAATTAGTTGAAGTGACTCACAATCCTGGCTGCAATTCCGGATACAGGAAAAACATTTTAGATGAAATAGATGGTTTTGAATCCGGTTGTATCGGTGCCGAAGACGTGGTGCTTGATCATAAAATACGTTCTAAAGGATACAAATTATGGTTTGATCCAGAATCTATAATGCCACATAGGAGAAGAACACCTCCTGCCCTACTAAAACAAATGCGTAATTATGGATATGTTCGAACTTTAGCAAATTCGAGATGGCCCGATCTACGTTCTTGGAGTCATCTTGCTATAGCTATGTTCCCCATACTCTTCTTCACAGCTATATTTTCAATGATTTATTCATTTACTAATTTGACTACAAATCCCTTGTTCTTTGAATTACCCTTCACATTGAGTATAATATACATAACAATATGTTTGTTTGGTGCATTGCTAGGAAATTCTCCTCATAAACGTTTTACAACAATTTTTTGTTCACCTGCAATTATTTTTTGTGCGCACTATTATTATGGCATTGGGGTTCTAAAAGGCCTATCTCAAATTTATATTGGAGAAGGTGCAGATGCAGGATTAGGTATACAACTAGACGATAAAAAACGAAAATAAGCGCAATAATCATCTATTAACTTTAGTTATGCACTAATTAGATGAGAGAGAGAATGACTACTGCATTGAAGAATGCAACCACTGAAGCCTCCCGAAATACAACTGATGAAGAACAAATATGGGAGAGTTTGAGAGGGTTAATTGTTCTAGGTTTGATTATAGAAGTTGCAATTCTTTTTGCATTGAGTGTGTTAGACTTGCAATATGAATTATTTGGTATGCAAATCGCATACACTGCCGCAATAATCGGCGCACCGCTCTTTATTCTTGGCGTTACAATTCTTACATTCGGTAATAGGAAATTTAAATCTAATGACTAACCTTACCTATAATTCACCAGTTTGTATTTGCCATTGACTGTGATAAACACCATTTGATTCTATCAGTTCATTATGCGTTCCTCTCTCTACAACAACCCCATCTACAAGTGAAAGTATCTCATTTGCATTCCTTATTGTTGACAATCTGTGTGCCACAGCAACAGTAGTTCTACTATCTCCTGTATTCAATAAGTTCTCTTGTATTCTCTTCTCTGTTTCAGCATCAAGTGCTGATGATGCTTCATCTAAAATCAATAATGAGGGGTTTTTCAAAAGTGCTCTTGCGAGTGAAATCCTAGCTTTTTGGCCTCCGCTTAATTTTACACCTCTCCCCCCCACTTTTGTTTTCAAACCCTCTTCTTGGGCATTAACAAAATCTGTAGCCCCTGCTAAATCTAATGCACTTTGCACTTCTTCGGTAGTACTATCTCTTGCATAAATAACATTATCTTCAATTGTTCCATAAAACAAAAAGGGATCTTGACTTACAAATCCCAATTCATTTCTTATTGATTCTAGAGTTAATGATTGAATATTAACGCCATTAACCAATATTTCTCCTTTTTCTGGTTCATAAAATCTCAATAATAATTTAAGAATTGTAGATTTACCTGCGCCAGTGTGCCCCATTATGCCAAGAAATTCTCCAGAATTTAAATTAAACGATATTCCATTTAATACAGGAGTTTCTGTTTCAGGATAAGTAAAATGTACGTTCCTAAATTCAACTGAATCAATACTGTCTTCAAGTTCT
>CAZMJH010000076.1:0-6157 GCA_964566595.1 uncultured Candidatus Poseidoniales archaeon | reverse complement strand
GTAATGAATATGTTTGAAAAAGAATTAGGTGAATTACTCGAACGTGCTCTATAAATTAAAATAAAGGCATTTGATTAATATTCGAAGGGATTATTTCATATCCTCAAATCAATCCCATGTTTTAAAGAGGTGTAAAAATGAAGCGTCTTTCAGCCATATTATTACTACTAATGGTTTCTCCAATTCTCATTCCTCCAACTAATTTGGGAATTGCTTCAAGTGAAATTGTTTGCTGTGAATCGATACAATATGATTTGATATTTAGTGGGAGTTCTTCTAATGGGATGTTATCCCCTTTTGAATCAAGTTTAGGTACTGAACAAAATTCAGAAGTGGGTTCAGCAATCACTCAAGCAACGGAGGTAGCAAGGTGGTCAGGCCAAACGAATTATGGAGGAAGTTATCCAAGCCATACTGCATCATTCATACTACCATATCGAATAAATGATGGTGCTGGCGTTACAATTAATGCATCTGTTGAATTAAGAATTGGGAGTGAAGTAAACACAGGATCTACATCTCTTCCTCAAACATTTTTACCTGGTGATGAAGGGACATTAGAAATAGACATTGATGTTTCAAGTGGAACATTATTAGCTGAAGATTCAATAATAGTGATTTTTTTGGTTCAGACATTGTTACTTCCAACTGGAGGAAATCCCTCCATTGATTTCTTGTGGGGAACAAATGAATATCGTGGGGCAATTGGTATAGATCTTCCATTATTCGATATTGAAATGCAAGATCCACTTATTGAAGGTCGTTCTGCACATATACCTGTTAGATTTAATTCGGGATATGGAGCCCAATTAATATCTGAATCAAACTTTGAATTCTATGCTAACGGAAATTTAATTGAGCAACTTCCAGTTTCAACTCAAGGGAATATATTAACTTGGACTTGGATGGCTGAAAGTAATATTAATGACGGTGATTTCCCTTTTGAAGTAAAAATAAATTTCCAGAATGGTACAACAGTCAATGCAGGAACGAGTTTTGATATCGAATTTGGAGAAAGTGAAGGGAATAACTACTTTTATCCCCTCACCGAACCAATTAGAACTGGTGGAACTGATTTGGATGTTAGTGTAGAAGTTGATATGAGTTCAGATCTTGAAAAAACTATTACATTAAATATTCGAGAAAATGTAGCATTTTGGATTCGTTGGGGATTAGATAATATGGGCAATCCGAGTCTTAATTCCACCTCATGGCTTAGAAATTTAGCCCCTGCTAATTCAGATTATTATCAAAATAGAGTTATAGATAATCCCGAAGTAAGTAGTTTCGAGCAACAAATAAGGCAAATAGAGTTGAATAATTTTTTAAATCAAGGCCTTGGTATTGATTCAAGAAGATTACTAGGGCTTGATAGAGCAGATTTTGATTATGTTGGTATTGAATTATTACTTAATGGAGATGATACAGTAAGTAACACTCCTGTAATTATAATTTTTAAAACCAGACAAACAAATACTGCTGGAGATGAACATTTATTGTTAGATAATTTTATCAAACCATACTATGAAGAAAGTGATCGTATATGGTCTACGATTAATTTTGAATTGATATTAAAAACTGATTCAATCACAGGAGTATTTCTAACTGACTCAACTGATATTGAAGTTTCTCAAACAAGATTAATATTTACAGAAAAAATTACTGCCAGTACCTCATTCACTCAATCTGATTCTCCTTTATTGTGGGTTGAACAAAGTAGTACTCCAATTGAATCGCCATTAGCAGTATTCCTAATATGTACGGGTATTGCTCTAGGGGGTTTATTTATTGCAGGATTTATTGCAAGAAAGAAAAAGAAATTAATGTTAATTAGTGAAATAATCATAATGGGTTCTGTAGGATTTATACTTTATTTCTTATCAATGGAATTTATAGTTGTACTAATTGCAGCAATACTAAGTTCTGCACTTTGGATACTTACTGCAATTATATCTGGTTCAAATGATGAAGACTACAATTCTGATGCTGGTGTTTTAGACAATAATGCACGTAGAAGCCTCGAAGATAATGAATATTCTACATTTGATTGTCCTAATTGTTCCACAGAGATTAGTATAACCTCTGATGAACGCCCATTAAGAATTTCATGTCCGGGATGTAATAAAATTCTAAAAATTGTAGATTAGGAAAGTTTTCCAAATCTTATAATGTCATCAATTAAACGATTTGCAGTCACTAATTTCTTTGAACTGGATTTTATATCTCTTTGAGATTTACTACACTGACTAGCTAAATCTAAATTCCAATCTGATTTTATTACTCTATGCCAAATTAATTCTTCTAATCTTGCAACCCCCATGGAAGTCAAAAGTAATGGTTGTGCGATTTTAGACAATCTTTTCGATTGCTCATCCAAACCAATACTATTCCATTCAGTTTTAAGAAGATTAAGTTGAACAGAATCTATTCCAGGCAATTCTAACATATCCGGTTCAGGTACTTCGGGGAGTGTGACAACAGAGATTTCTCCCTTTTTTACTAATGAATCCCTTAATTTTGTAAAAATTGGATCATACGTAAAATCAAGATTTGAATTTAACCAATTTCCCGCCAAAATTAACGGCAACATTTGATTCACTCTTTTTCCTGCTCCTAAAGTTAATGCTAAACAACCAGCCATTCCAACTTTGTCTAATTTTCCAATTCTAGTATTTTCATTTTGCCCTAAATTTACTGCTACTTCTTTTGAAGATATTGTCAATACTGAATTAATATTTTCTGAATTTTCGGTAAAAAGAATTGTTAAATCATCATAATTAGAAGTAAAATCTTCAATCGATTCAACTAATTTGCGCTGATATAATACTCCATTATCTAAAAAAGATGCTTCTATTAAAGCAAGTGAAACCAATTGACTTAATTCAGGTTCAGCAACTAATACAATGTTAGGTGTTAAATCAATAATTTCTACATATTCGTCTAACTTAGATTTGATTTCTGAAAGAAATGGAAATAAGCCCAAGTGTGCCATACTAATCTTAAGAAAGAATAAGGTTCTTGAATTTTGAGCATTCAAGCAACCATTAAACGCACTTGAGTTCTATCATATTTCCAATCAGCATCGAGAGCATTTTTTGATTTGTAATATTTTACTAATCTACGAATTTTTGACTCAGTTAATTCTAATTGGCGTGAATTATGCAAATCTTTACGATTTGATTCTAAATGATCTACTAAAGATAATACCTTATGTAATAAATTCATTAAATCTTCAGGGATTTTAGCCGATTTCCCCTTTTCAGAAAGAATTTGATTTATCCTCATACCGCATGCTTTCCTAACATCAGGAACAGCATGTTGATCTCTCAAAATTGTACCAATCATTGCAGTACTATGGCCCATTTCTGATAATTCCATTACCAATGATTTGATTTTCTTAGCATCCTTCATTGACCATTCTGGAAGATCATCTGTATGCGGTTTTGTTGAACCGCTTCTACCTTTTCTACCATTGTGTATACGTGCCATAGAAACCCCTAAGCGAATCGGCCACAAACTTCCCCTTTATGAACGGTTGCCCCATAGAATTCTGAATGAGTTTCTAAAGTCGATGCCTAACTTTAGCTAATCGACCACAACCGTGATTCCATTCCCAAGCAGGAGCTTGGGCAACACATGAACCAATCAAAACATCCTCTTTTGAATACAACAATACTACATCTCCCGCCCTTATTGAATCATCATATGAGAGAACCATTGGAGCAAAAACATCACCTGTCCATTCTTCTATTAATTCAATTTTAGCAGAAGGAAGTGTCTGTGTTTTTGCTAAAATAGGTAAAGAAGCCTTTGAAAAAGAGAAACTAGAATTCAAATGATTCCATCGAGCAAAAGGCTGAGTTGATTTTTCTATCTTCCAATGTGGCGGTTTTCCAACTAATTTTGTACCATCTAACCAATTTGAATTACCATAAAGCCAATTTGAAATTGTTTGATATTCAATCATTCTTGTAATTTTTATATTTTGATCAGCAATATTAAGATTTTCTTTTGCATTTTTAATTTCTTCTGCGAATGTGTCTCTTTGTGTTTCAATTACTTTGATTCCACAAAATTCATCACCTAAATCAAAACCTGAATTGTTAATTATTAATTCAAAATTAATTCTATCCAACAATCCTGAAAGTGTCCTCTTAATTATCTGAATTTCTTCACCATCCCAATGACCAGTTACGGGTATATCATAATTGGCTGCCGGCCATAATTCTTCCAACTCTCTGGGAACTAAACCTAAAGGTGAAGTAATACTAATTTCAGTAGCAGCAATATTACCAATTTGCTGTCTAAATCTCTTATGGGATTTTGAAATACGATATGGTTTCTTGGCAGAGCAAGGTAATAAAATTAACAACTTTTGTCTCGATTCATGAGGGATGTAATCTGAAAATATCTTTTGAGACCATTCCCTTATGAGAGGATCAGTTCTAATCAAAGGAGAGTTGCACTGAAGGACATAGTCTCTTGAGATATGTCTTGATAGTGAAACAATATTCCTCTCCTTTGAAATTAAATCATGATGTCTTAATTGTTCTGTTAATTTTGAATAATTAAGAATTCGTTTTTCAACTAATTCTCTTAAATTATACGACTCTATTGCATTTTTAATTGTTGCAATTTCTGTTTTCCATTGATTTATTTGTAACTCAAAAGTCAACTCACCCTCTAATTCTACATTTATTTCCCTTGGACCTGTGGAAGTTAATAATGCGCCCGCTGCATGTGCTTGACGAGTTCTTGACAAATCATGTAAATCTACACCAAGCCAAGTAAGCATTGCGATATTATCTGGTCCTGATAAACCAGGACACCATATTAATGCAGAAGGGTATGCTTCTCTAACAGTAATCATTGCTTCAACAAATTCTTTTGAACGATTAGCTAATTGAATCGCATCAGTAATCACAACAATGGATGGTTGTTCTATATCTACAATACTTGAGTCATGCATTATTCTTTGTAATGATAATGAAAGTATTGGAGATATAGATCCACTACTTTGGCCCTCTGTTTCACTTAGTGATGGTGGATAAACATGACCTTGTTTAAATTCCCATTTAGGTGCGTTTTTTTCAAAGGGAGGAGATAGTGGGGCTCTCCCACTAATGTAAAATGTAGCAGGTAAATTTTCATCAATTCTATTACACATAAATGGTGCAAAATTAACTGGCAAATCTACATCACCATCACACAATACTAAAGCAGGAGTATGTGCACAAGGATTCTTTCTATCTCCTAATTTAAACACCCGAGCATGTCTTTGTCTCGCAAAAACATCAAGCCCAAGCCGAGCCCCGTCCATATGCTCCCATCTGACTCATTACTTTGAATCATTTGAAAATGTGAATCGCTTCGCATGCCTATGCACTGGAGGAGTTTTTGGCTGATTGCTTTGTTTCTTTTTGCATCTTTATTGCCTATAATGAGTGATTTTTCCACTGCAGAACATATTTTTGAATCTACAGATGCACCAGAAAATATCCCTACTCCTTCTAATTCACACAACATAACTCCCATTACAATAAATGCCTGTGAACCAAAAAATTGTGTATTAGATTCTTCTGCATCTGATTTTGTTGAAATAAATGGTAATTTTTTGGATTCAGAAGACAAAGATGTATATTGGATTAATTCTAATTCCACAATTAAAAACATAACTTATGAAGTATGCATTAATTCTTCAACAGTAGCAATTTCAATAAATCCTTATTTCAGAAATCCAGTAGATACTTGGTTAAAAACAGGAAATGATCTGGGTGGGTCTCTAATTTCTGAAACACCAACAATTAATTCAATCTGTAAAAAATATCCAATGCTTAATGAAATTAATGAAGAATTTTGGATAAAAATAAGTTCACTATCTACTTCGGGAAATTATTCAATAATAATTAAAAGCCAACAAATAAATGTTTTAGGACAGGAATTTAATGAAAATTTAACTCATATAATGTACAGTAACAAGGGAGTTAGTGTTAAATCAAGTATGGGGCATACATCTGTAAAAATTCTAAATCATTCTATTGATGAGGGACAATTATGGAATTTAGAAATTTTATCAGACTCTCCACATACAATTCATTCTGTATGTAATATGTTTAATGGAGACTCAATCAATTGTTTTGAAAAAACAATTCAAATT
>CAZMJH010000075.1:0-6175 GCA_964566595.1 uncultured Candidatus Poseidoniales archaeon | reverse complement strand
TTTTTCAATGCTTGAAATTGACCCAAGTAAAGGAACTGGAGTTATGCTAAATATTACTTTAGTAAATGATACAGCAATCAATCAAATTGTTCCAGATTTTGCAACATTCAATAATGGAAATAAAGTTTTCATCAAGGAAGGAAATCCCAGATGGGTTGTACCACAAGAATCCATCACAATTATTGGTGAAAAAATAAGTTGGAGATTATATCCATTACTGGGTTTATTGCCTGCAGTGGGTTTATTATCGTATGGAATATATAGTGAAATTGCTAGTTATCGTTTAGAAGATGAAGATGGATATTTAGATGTGGATTAATTGGTGAGATAATGGGTTGTAATTTAAGAGATCTTTCTAATCCTACAAAAATAGATTTGAGTGATTTGGCTGGAAAAAGAATTGGTATAGACTCTTTTTTAGTCGCATTCCAATTTTTAACATCAATTAGGGATAGAAGTGAAACCGGAGATGGAGGCCCACTAAAAGATTCCCAAGGAAGACCTGTTTCTCATTTAATGGGGTTCTTAGAACGTACTACCGGATTGCTTGAAAAAGGTATTATTCCAATATTTATTTTTGATGGTGTGCATCCGGATTTAAAGGCTGAAACTATAGCTAAAAGAAAAGAAACAAGTATGGATGCTGAATTAAAATGGAAAAATGCATTAAAAGATGGTGACTATAAAGAAGCACAAAAATGGGCACAACGTTGCATCAGATATACACCTGAAATGGTTGAGGAAACTATTGAAATGTTACATTTACTAGGTGTTCCAGCTTTTAGAGCAGCCGCAGAAGGTGAAGCACAAGCAGCAGTTATGGCTGCAAAGGGTGATTTGGATATTGTTGCCACACAAGATTGGGATGCTTTACTGTATGGTGCTCCAATTCTTATTAGAAATATAATGAGTGATGGAAGTAAAAGAATGGGTAAAACTATCAAAGCAGAACGTATTTTACTTAATGAATTATTAAATGAAAATGAGTTGTCTCGTGAACAATTAGTAGATTTGGGAATAATGATTGGAACAGATTTTCATCCAGGCATAAAAGGAATTGGTCCAAAAACCGGTTTGAAATTAATAAAAAAATTGGGAACTATTGAAAAAATATGTATTGAAAAAGAAATAGATGTTCCAGAAAATTTAGATCAGATTAGAGAAATTTTTCTTAATCATCCAATTAATGAGAATTATGATTTGAAACTTAAACCAGTTGATTTGGAATCACTTCGTTCATGGTTAATCTCTAGAGATTTTAGTGAAAAGAGAATTGAACGAAATTTTAAAAAATTAGAAAAATCATCTCAAGTTCGAAATATCGGGCAATCAAGCCTTAGTGATTTCTTCTGAAATATTCCTTTCAATACCAGCCATATCTTGTAATCTATTCCAAAATGCCAAACGATCTTCTTCTGCAGTAATTATTGGAGCTGCTGGGTTTCCTTGCTTGTCAAATTGTTTACGAAATCGCCCTTCACTACGTGCAAAGTCACGGAATTTCAATTCTTGCCATTCACCATTTTCATCTTTGATTCTATGCCAATCTTTTTTAGGACTTGGATTTCCTCTTAAATCCCATCTATCTTGAAATTTTGGCCCTTTCTTAGGATCATGAATAAAAATTGGCCAAGCCCTTGTTCTTAAAGCAAGATTTGCTTGTTCATATGATGCATCGTCTGCAACCCCATGTTCTGGTTGACAAGTTGTGTATACAGTAACAACCGCCGGGCCAGGATGTTCATTTGCCTCACGAATCGCTCGATAAAAATGATTAGGTAAACTTGTTACAGTTTGTGCAACATATACATTAGGGTGCATTGCTGCAATTGCACCTAATTCCTTACGAAACTCTTGTTTACCTGCAATAGCAGTTCCATGGCTGTAAAATTTTGTATCTTGTCCGGTAAAGGTGGCTGTAGAAGCTTGCCCCCCCGTATTTGAATAAACTTGGGTGTCAAGAACTAAGACCTTAATATCCATTCCACTTGCAAGCATACGTGATAAAGCTCCAAATCCAATGTCATACATTGCTCCATCTCCACCGACTACCCAGAGTTTTTTATCTTCCCAACCAATTTGATTCCAACGAACTCTAATTCCCATTGCATCAGTTGGGCCATTTTCAAATAATGAATTTGTCCATGGAAGATTCCATGGATTATATGGATAAGTGCTTCCGTAAACTGTTGAGCAGCCTGTTGAATTAACTATTGCAGCATTTTCTGCACCATGATCATATCCTAATATTGCAGCCATCATACGTAATGCAGTTGCTTCACCACAACCTGCGCAAGAGCCTGCTCCTCCAACATAAAGTAAACTTTTATCGAGAAGCATAATATCCATTACAGATTTTTCATTTACATAATCTGGATTTGTATCACCCATACTAGTGTAAAATTCCCATAAACGTTGATGTTCATCAAGTCCCATTTTTTCTTTTGGAATCATAGCTAATGCATCCTTTGATCCGCAAACATCTACGCATTCTGCACAACCCTTACACTTAGATGGGTCAATAAAAATTCCAAAACGGCCTGGTTTTTTCCCTTTCTTTTCACGATTATCCCAATATTTTCTTACTTTGGGCCATAATTTCTCCATTTCTTCGGCCTGTTCGGAGGAAAGTCCAATTAATCCCTCTTGCAAAGTTTCTTCAGAAACCACTTTTCCAAGAATTGCTGTATCCGGGCACATCGTTACACAATCCATACAACCAACACATTTGTCGGCTATAAATTCAGGAATTTCTGGAGCGATATAAGAAAAATCACGAAGACGGCCTGACCCAGGACCTATAATTGAACGTGCATGAACTTCATCGGCAGGTAAAGAAGAAGGCGCATGTCCTTCATTATATGCGCCAACAATCCTTGATTCAAACTCTTTTACATTAAAGAAATTATCATCATGTGCTGTCTTTTTTCGATTCTGATTATTTAGAGTCATACTTCAACCTCCATTTTCGCAATGTCTTCTGATTTCATCTCATTAACTTCTGTAAATCCTCTTTTAACACATTCTAAATTATCTTGAACAACTTGCTCACCACGTTTTCCAAAATATTTACGAAGACTCTTTTCAATTGAAATATACAATTTATCTTGAGATGTTTCTGCAGCAAAGGGTGTACTTCGTAAAAATATTCCAAGTAAAACAATTCCTTGCATCCTCACTATAAGATCTGCACTACTACTTACTTCCCGAGCAATTTTTGCAGTATCAAGCCAAAGCACTCTAATTTTACGATTTTGTATTTCTTTTTGAGCCCAATTTGGTAAACTTTCCCAAAAACCATCATTATTTCCTTGATTAGATTGTACAAAAATAGTTCCTCCATCTCTTAATCCCTTCAATGGATTACCGATTGAAAATGCATTAATATCTTGGACTGCAATAAAATCTAAAATATCAAGTTCATGGTGAATTCGAATTCTTTCATCTGCTATGGTTAAATAAAAATTTGTAGGCAATCCTTTCTTTTCTGAACCATATTTTGGATATGCTTGAACTGTTTTTCCAAAAAGATCTGCAGAAACAGAAGCAATAATTTTGTTTGTAGTTACACTACCAAATCCCCCAACACTATGCCCCCTCATACTGAAAGAATTTAATGGACGGCCATCAAGATTGCCAACCGGATCTAATGCAGTTGGATGATCGATTCCAAGTGTAAAGTATCTTGGTTCAATACCTGATTTTAATAAATCATAAACTGCGACTAAATCCCCACTAGTTACATCCCTACTACCTAATCCATATGATCCTGTGTAAATTTTTGGAATTTTTTCAATTTCAGGGTAACCCGGTCTACCTTGTAAAGCATCAGTAAGTGATGCTTTAAATTCAATAGTTAATGGATTAGATTGGGCCATAGGATCATCCATTCTTTCAAGTACAGCTACTGACTTACAATTTGCAACAGCAGAAACTAACTCTGAACCTGGGAATGGGCGGAAACATGTAACATGTACACATCCAACCTTGCGACCCTGTGCTCTAAGTGAATCAACAACAGTTGTCGTAGTTTCAATCATAGAACCTATTCCAATAATTGCATACTCTGCATCGTCCATGCAATATGTATCTATAAGCCCATATTTCCTACCAGTTTGCTCGGAAAATATCTCCATGGCCTCAATTAGAGCAGGTTTTACAGTATCAGTAAAATATCGTTGAGCAATTTTACCTTTCATATATGAATCTTGATTCTGAACAACACCTGACATTATTGGATTATAAGGATCCATCATATTACGTAAATGATTAGTAGGATTGCCTACAAATTCTTTCATAAATTCCTCCTCAATCAAAAGTACATTTTCAATTGTATGAGTAGTTAAAAAACCATCTTGTACGCTAAAAAATGGAGTTTCGCTTGCTTCTGCTGCACGACGAGAAATTAAAGCGAGATCCCCTGCTTCTTGGGCATTACGGGCAAATACAATTCCCCATCCACAATCTGAAACCCCCATTATATCATCATGTCCTGCATGAACATTGAGTGAATGACTGGTCATTGCACGTGCACCAATATGAAAAACAACCGGTAATCTTTTTCCACTAATTACATAAAGTACCTCTTTCATAAGAATTAAACCTTGGCCTGAAGTAAAATTTGTTACTCTTCCCCCTGCTACTGCAAACCCTTCAGCAGCAGAAGCACTAGAGTGTTCAGATTCTGGTTCTAAAAAAACTAATTTGGTTCCCCAAAGATTTTTTTTGCCATTAGCAACTGCTAAACCATAACCTACTCCCATTGTAGTCGAAGAAGTAATTGGATATGCACAAGACCCTTCCGTGATATTTGTTTCAACATGTACTACTGAACCTGCACCATCAGTAGTTGCAGGAATTCCCGGATATTTTGGACTAGGCATAATACATTACTCCTAATAGTTCTACTATCTTAGACGAAAGCGGTCACCTTTTTAGCGATTTGTAATTAAATATCATAGTTAAAATGTAAAACCTTAGACTCTGAGAGGGTAATGTGGCTACTAAAAAAGGTATTAAAGCCGTAATTATGAATAAAAAAAATGAGTTGTTTAAAATAAAAACGGAACAACCAATGTTTTTTATTTGGAAATTTAGTATTGGCATTATAATCATAGGCATTTCTTTAATTATTGGTTATCAATTATTTACCAATACAGAATCAATTGATAATTTAATTCGTAATTCTGGATCTATGGGTCCGATTATCTATACTTGTATTCTTTCTCTTGCAATACTCATGTTATTTCCAACACCCGTTTTGAAAATTTTTTCAGGGACTTTTTTTGGTTTTTCATTGGGTTTGTTAATTAATTTTACAGCAAGTATGATTGGAGGATTACTTGCTTTTTTTATTGGAAGGTATTTTTTTGGAGGTGTTGTTTCAAAACTTATTGAGAAAAATGAGATTGCAATCGAATTAGAAAGATCTTTAGAAACCGAAGGATTTAGATTGTCATTTATAGTACGTTTAAGTCCATTAATTCCTGATGAATGGCTTAATTATATCTTATCTGTTACACCAATATCTACAAAAAATTTTATTTTATCTAATTCTTCAAGTATAGTATATTCCCTTGTATATGCATATTATGGCTCGATTTTAGGCAGAGTTGTATTTAATCAAAAAGGACTTTCAAATATAGAATATTCACCAATTGATTGGTTTCTTATGATTTTAGGGGTTATTGCAACAATTATAAGTGCAATAATTATTACAAATGTCTCAAAAAAAGCATTCAAAAAAGCAATATCTGAATCTGAATAAATTAAGCGAAAACTTGACCCCCTTAGTTCACTTCGGGGTTACATGAGCGAAATCCCTGAAGGGTTGTATTACACTGCAGAACATGAATGGATTAAAGTCGAAGATGATGGAACTGTAACTGTTGGCATTACAGATCATGCCCAAAATGCATTAACAGATATTGTATATGTTGAATTACCAGAAGTTGATGAACATTTTGAAAATCACGATGAATTTACGATTGTAGAATCTGTAAAAAGTGCTAGTCCTGTATTTCTTCCTTTTGCTGGAATTGTTATCTCAACAAATTTGGAATTAGAAGATGCTCCGGAATTGGTAAATAAATCTCCTTATGGTGATGGATGGATTGCAAAATTTAGTATTGATAATGCTGAGGAATTAATAGATATGTTTAATGATTTTAAAGAT
>CAZMJH010000074.1:0-6235 GCA_964566595.1 uncultured Candidatus Poseidoniales archaeon | reverse complement strand
CGTGAAGTTAATGCGATCCATCAGATTACCCGGTATTCATCATGACTCAAATTCTATATTGATTTGTGATTCAAATGATGGAGCATTAATTGATTGTGGCACTAGTTGGTATCAATTATTAATTGAGGAAAGAATCAGAGGACAACTCCCTGAAAATACAAAAATATCAAGTATCTTATTAACATCCAGAAGATTTAATCATTGTGGAGCTTCATCATATCTTTCATCAGCATTTGATTCAGATGTTCTTATTCATGATTCTGCTGTTAATAGTTTGGCGGGAGGAGATCATTTTACTACATGGGCATCAAGATTTGACTCAAATATGCCAATTACCAATGCAATTGGAATAAAAGATGGAAAGACAATTGAAATTGGAGAAAAGGAGATTGTAGCAGTTCATATTCCTGGACATTCAATTGATTCTATGGGTTATTTTGTAGAAACTGACGGTTTAATGATAACTGGCTCCACAATACCTTCAGAAAATAGAGCTTCGAGATGGGATTTACCCACGGGTTGTTTACCTGATCTTGCAGATAGTATGGAACTGTTATTGGATTTTGATTTGGAAATATTACTCACGGGTTTTGGTGAAAAAATAAAAGGTAAAAAGAAAGTTAGAACAGTGTTAGAAATGCATAGAGATTTCTTTGATAATTGTATCGATGATGAATCTTATGAATTATCCGAATATTGTCCAAAACCTGCTCAGACTGTCACTTATTTGATGCCTTATAGTTGGAATTAAACCCATTCTTTAGAATCTTTTGTTTCCTTTTTGAGAATTCTATAGCACTTTTTGCACATTCTAACTCTACCTTTAATTTCTACAAATTCACTTTTACTCCACACTTCTAAAACTTTATTTCTACCTAAACTTCTTCCACCTAGATGTTTATCTGCAAAGTTTTTACAACTTTTAATGGCACAAGGAATTTCATTTTCTTGTACGGATTCTTTCTCATCATCTTTTTTCTTTTCTTTATCATTTTGCTTAGATTTTCGAGCACGTGCTTTGAATCCCATATTGCCTCGGATTTGGTGTACCATAATTAATTATCGTTATATTTATCTTACAATAGATGAATCGTAGCATCCCTATCAGGGCCAACTCCTATACTATGTATTGGTATTTTTAGTAACGTTTCAATTTGACTAATATATTTTTGAGCATTAATTGGTAAAGCCTCTAATCCAAGTTTATTTTCATTTGCTGTTCTAGCTAATTCAAGCCATTCTTGGTCGCTTAATGCTGGAAAGCCCGGCATTTCAATATATATTGGTGTAGCATTTTCCAATTCAGAAACACTTGCAGGAAGATTGTGATATTCTATATTATTTGCTTTGTAACCCACACATATTTTGAGATTATCAATTCCCCCAAGGACATCTAATTTTGTAATTGCTAAAGAGGTGAAGCCATTTACTCTATGGGAGTGTTTTAGGACAACAAGATCAAGCCAACCACAACGTCTACGCCTTCCGGTTGTTGTACCAAACTCATGGCCTTTTTCAGTTAAATAATCACCAATTTCATCTTTTAATTCACAAGGAAAAGGGCCATGCCCAACTCTTGTAGTATAGGCTTTTACAATTCCAATTACTTCATCAACATGCCCTGGATGAATACCCACACCATGAGTAGCATTTCCACGACTTGTAATAGACGAAGTCACATATGGATATGTGCCTTGATCAATATCTAATAAGCACCCCTGAGCACCTTCTAACAAGACATTTTGATTTAATTTTAAGGCATTATCAAGCATTAATCCCGTGTTTACAATCGCATGTCCAAATCGATTGTGAATCCATTCTAAATCATTTTTTAATTCCTCTTTTGTAATTTTTTCTTCAACATTCATAGATTCAAGAACATTATTGTATAATGTACACATTTCAGAAATCCATTTTGTATTATTAACTATGTGTTTTAAATCTGCAAATCTAATGCCCACTCGATTAATCTTATCTGAGTAAGTTGGCCCAATACCTCTTCCTGTAGTCCCTATTTTTTTATCTAAACCATCTACTAATCTGTGGAATTTTAGAATGATGTGAGCACGATCAGAAATAAACAATCTATCTTTATCTGGTTCATCTCCTGTTTCCTCTTTCCACTTTTCTAATTCTTGATTTAATACCCATGGATCGATAACCATCCCGTCACCTAAAACTAATTGACAGGATTTTCTTATAATCCCGCTTGGTAGTAAATGTAATTTGATAGTCCGATCACCAATTACAACAGTGTGACCTGCATTATTACCACCTTGGAAACGAGCTACCCATTCAGCGTTACTTGAAAGAACATCTACTAATTTTCCTTTACCTTCATCTCCCCACTGGGCCCCTAAAACTACTGTGGTAGTCATATCAACAAAGTGGCCCAGATATACCCACTCGTTAAGCATACCGTTTCAACAATATAAGAAACAAATAATGCAAGGGTTTAAATACTCTGGAGTAGCACTAAACAACCTAAGGTTTACTAGCCATAGGGGAAGCAACAAGGGGAGAGAATAAAAATGGAAAGAGAATGTAATTCAGAATTAAAAATTAATAAAGAAAGGAAAACAATTGGTCAATCAAAGCCATGTATTGATTGTGGAGATATTAATTGGAGCCTTGATGAAACTAGAGGAGAAGTCTATTGTGATAGCTGTGGCACTGTAGTTGAAGAAAATGTAATTGATGAAGGTCCAGAATGGACAAATTATTCCGATGGCCAAGATAAATCAAGAGTTGGAGGGCCTAGTACCTTTTTACTTGCAGATAAGGGATTAAATACAACAATTGATACAAAAGATCTGTTGTCATCCAGTGCTAGTAGGCATGGAATAACAGGTAAAAATAGACGTGATTGGAGACGTAGAGCAATTATTGACCAACGGTCAAAAACAAGAGACAGTAAAATGAGAAATTTAACCAAAGCAACAAAACTAATTCGAGAAAACAGTGGTTTAAATGGTAGATTAGTTGAAGAAGCAGCCTTTTATTATCGTAAAGTTGAGGAAAAAGGATTAGTAATTGGAAGAAGTATTGCTGGAGTAGCTGCTGCTTGTGTATATCTTGCAGCACGCGAAGCAAAATTGCCAAGATCAATTTCCGAATTAGCCAAATCTTTTGAAGTTAAAGAAAAAGAATTGAAGCGGATTATAAGACATGCAACAAGAATGTTAGGTGTTCATCACGTTACAGGACCAGAAGAATATCTCGGGCTTTATCATAGTAATTTACAATTAGCTCCAGTGGTATTGGAAGAAGCTAATTATATTTGGTCTAAAGTAAAAGATTTAAATTATTGGCAAGGTAAAAAACCATCAGGAGTAGCAGGTGCATTATTGTATAATGCTGCAAAAATGCGAGGCTCACCTAGAACTCAGGCAGAAATATGTAAGGTGGCAGATATAAGTGAAGTAACTCTTAGAGGATTATTGAAAATTTTAAAATTGGCACTCAAGCAAGTTGGTGAAGCAACAGAAAATTGATGATACAAGGGTAATGTGTAAAGAGGGCGAACATTTCGCATGGTTGAAAGGGCGCTTAGCTCAGCTTGGAAGAGCGCCTGGTTTGCAACCAGGCGGCCGCGAGTTCAAATCTCGCAGCGTCCACTTTTATTATCAACCGAATTGACACTAGTAGTGTTGTGGCAGAGTCGGTGTGGCGTGATTAATGGGAAATGAAAATTTAATCAAGTGGTTTTCCGAGGTAGGAAAAGATGATGCTACAATCGTAGGAGGAAAAGGAGCATCTCTTGGTGAAATGCACCAAAATCTTTCTAAAACTGGTATTCGAATACCTAATGGTTTCAATGTAACTACTGCTGCATTTAATATTTTTATTAATGTTGAAGTTCCAGAATCAACTTGGGAAAATGTTGCAGAACCTGAAGGCACAGAAAAAATAAGGCTCAAAGCATTAGGTTGTAATACTTTGTCTGGTGCTTTGGCTGAAGTTTTAGAAGGTGCAAAAACATCAAACCATCTTGATTTGCATGGAAGAGCAAAATTAGCACGAGCATTAGTTCGTCAAACACCAGTTCCAGATATTATTCGACAGGCGATAATAGAATCATATTCTACTCTTTGTGAAGAATATGGGCAAGGTACAGATGTGGCTGTACGATCTTCTGCAACTACTGAAGATTCTGTAGAAGCATCTTTTGCAGGTCAATATGAATCCTTTCTAAATGTAAGTGGAGAAAGGGCAGTAATTAGGCAATGGAGACAATGTGTTGCTAGTTTATTTACTGAGAGAGCAATAGGATATCAACTTGAAAAAGGAATGGATCCTCTAGAATCTTCTTTATCTGTAGTTGTTATGAAAATGGTGAGATCAGATCTTGCTTGTTCTGGAGTGATGTTTACTATTGATCCGGATTCAGGTCATAATGGAGTCATTCATATTGCTTCAGCATATGGTTTGGGTGAATTAGTTGTACAAGGATCAGTTACACCAGATACTTTTACAGTTTGGAAAGAAGGATTACGTAGAGGAAATTTTGCTATTGTGCATAGAGTTCTTGGAAGTAAAGATCGACGAATGGTTTATGCTGAAGATGGAGTAAATGATGTTGAAATAAATCAAGTATCCTTTCAAGAGCGTAGAGAATGGTCCCTTAATCATGCAGAATGCAGGGAATTAGCACAAATGGCTCTTTCAATCGAGGAACATTATGGTCGTCCTATGGATATTGAATGGGCAAAGGATGGGCAAAGTGGATTGCTTTTTATTGTTCAAGCAAGACCTGAAACAGTGCATGCGGGTGTAGATAAAGCAATATTATATCGTTATTCTATGAAACCTGCTTTGATTAAAAGTTTGAATAAGAAAAATCAAATTTTAGCAACTGGACACGCAGTTGGTAAAAGAATTGGGCATGGAAAGGTTAGAACATATAGGTCATATGGTGAAGTTTTAGAACGGAAGAAAGAAATGCAAAAACAAATTGTTGAAGGAGTGTTATTTGATGAGATTTCTTATGAAAATAGAGTTTTTGAGGAAGGTGATGTATTAGTTACAGAGATGACAACTCCTGATTGGGAGCCTCTTATGAAACAAGCATCATTAATTATTACTCGTAAAGGTGGGAGAACTTCACATGCTGCAATTATTGCAAGGGAATTTGGTATACCTGCAATTGTTGGTTGTGCTTCAGCGATGGATTTAGAAAATTTAACAGAGGTTACAGGCTCTTGCGCAGAAGGCGATACAGGATATGTTTATTCTGGAATACACCCTTATGAAATCAATGAAGTTAAGGTAGATTCAGATATTCAACTCAAGACAAAAATAAAATTAAATGTAGGTTTTCCTACAAAATCTCTTGTTGATTCACAATTACCTGTTGATGGAGTAGGGTTGGCTAGAATTGAATTTGTTCTTTCTTCAGAGGTTTGTATTCATCCATTAGCATTTATCCATTTTAATGCATTGAAAAAATATCTTGATACTGGAGAAATTGCACCTGAACTTGAACCTTATTCAGAGGCCCTTGCTGATGATGAAGATAATGAGTTTGTACGTTCAGCAATAGATGTTGTTGAAAAAAGAGCTTGGGCTTATGAAGATAAAAGGGGATTATTTATTGATAAATTACGTGAGGGTGTTGGATTAATTTGTGCTGCATTTCATCCACGACCTGTACTTGTACGCTTGTCTGATTTTAAGTCAAATGAATATCGTGAATTGCTGGGTGGGCAAATTTTTGAACCTAAGGAAGAAAATCCAATGATTGCATGGAGAGGGGCATCAAGATATCTTGATCCAAACTTTATGCCAGCGTTTGAAATGGAATTGAATGCTATGGCTTCTGTAAAAAACGATTTTGGTCTTGATAATTTACAATTAATGGTTCCATTTTGTCGTAGTCCTGAGGAAGGTGAAGCGGTAAAAGAACTTCTTTCAGCAAATAAGGTTGGACCAAAAGATGGAGTTCCATTATTTGTTATGGTAGAATTGCCATCAAATGTTATTGATGCCAAAAATTTTATTGAAAAAATGGAATTAACAGGTGGTTCAATTGGTTCAAATGATTTGGTACAAACAGTATATGCAGTATCTCGAGATGATCTTGAAGGGTATCAACATCCGGTAGATGCGCGCTCTCCTGCTGTAAAAACTATGATTCGACAAGCTGTAAAGGAATTTACAGATTTAGGCCTTGAGATAGGAATTTGTGGACAAGCCCCATCAGATTATCCCGATGAATTCCCTGCTTTTTTGATAG
>CAZMJH010000073.1:1482-6348 GCA_964566595.1 uncultured Candidatus Poseidoniales archaeon | reverse complement strand
TTTTATGTCGGTTGGAGGCATTTTTAGATTATTACAAAATAAATAAATTGCTGGAATAATTGAAATGTTAGTTCATACCCCCATTTTTATATTGGCAATTGCACCCGCATTTGTATTACATGAAATAGGTCATAAGATTGTAGCAAAATATTATGGTTGTTGGGCAGAATTTAGAGCAGATCCCCAAGGATTACAAACAGTAATTTAATGACGATTCTAGCAAAGATATTACTTACCAGCAATAATAGGTTTTATTTTTATGTCACCTGGCGCAGTAATGGTTGCCGGAATGGTATCTAGAAAACAAAATGGGCACATTGCAATTGCAGGACCATTAGTCAACCTTTTTTTATTTTTAATTGGAATACCTTTGGGGCTTTTATTATTCGTTTTGATGGGCATTACAGATCCTATAGCCCCTCTAACATCATCCGGTATTTCGTTAAAAGGGGTATGATATATGTTAGTAAGATGGTGGTTAGGTGCTAATGCATTTTTAGGATTATTCAATATGATTCCTTGGGGCCCCCTCGATGGTTTGAAAGTTAAGGGATGGTCAGAAAATTATTTTTGGTTAACAATTGGTATTTTTGGAATATTAGTATATTCTCAATTTACTGGCATCACAATGGGGATTATGCTTTCAATTGTCAATTCAATTTAGTTTAGAGTGTTTAAAATTGGTTTTTCATCCAAATGAAAGAAATTGTAAATAGCATACCAAGTGATAATATCTAGAGAATTAACTAAATTTTCTACACCAGTATTATTATTTTCATATTCTTTATTTGTATTATCCATCCAATCTACCATTTCTTCTAATGTATCGCATGTTTGATGATAACACCAATATCCATCTACTAGCCCACCATATCCCACAGTAATAGTACCTAAATTATCTTGAAAAGAAGCATGGTCACTCCTTGCAGTAGTATCTTCATAAACAATAATTTCAGGACGGCCCTCTTCAATCCAAACATCATATTTCCAAGTATCTTCAGAATGATTTGTGGCCACTAAAATTCTTTGTTGTTCAGTAACCCCTATTGCATCAGTACCAATCCACTCATTGAGATAAACCATTTCTACTTGGTCTAAATTATCATGATTAATCGAAGGACCGATATAAACTCTCATTGGCCAAACTTCAGCATCTTTCGGATATCCATCAGGATCAGGTTCAGGATCAGGATCACACCCTCCCTCTCCTCCACCATGTTCATCTCCACAAGGAGCACCTCCACCACCTGGCCAATTTACTCCAGCCATATCTAAATTAATATAATTTGTAACTGTAACTTCAGGATTATCCCCCAACACATAATATTCTGTCCAATAATCACTTCCCCTTTTTCCACCTTCTTCACCAGACCACAAACAAAAAACCATTGTTCTACGAGTATCAAATGAAGTAAGGGCCTCTGCTGCGGTTAATACCATACTCGTACCTGCCGTATTGTCATAAGCACCAACCCGCGTTCCATATGTACGACTTCCAGTATCATGTGGATCAATTAATCCCGCGTTTGCTGGTGGAGCAATATCAAAGTGTGCACCAAATACTAACCATTCATCTGGAAACTCTGTACCATAATGATATCCACAAACATTGTAAGATTCTGGGTTTTGATTTCCAAAAATATCAGTAAATTCAAACCTATGTGTTTTAACATCTAATCCGAATGATTCTAATTCACTTCTGATAAAGAGTGCAGCATCTTCATATGCATTATTTCCTTGTCCCGCCCACCTATCTAAATATCCAATTGCGCCATCATTTAAATCAAAAACATTCACTGATTGGTCAGTTATTTTTTCTAATGTGTTGTATACTGATCTTCCATCTACAATTCCAGAAGAATATTTTCCACCATTTTCCACAGAATATGCGCTAGCCATATTTCTTTCAATTATGCGTTCAATATATTCCACACTCCCCCCATTATTTATTGTAGAATTAATAGTTGCTAATTTTTCATCAGAATTTATTATTACTTGAATTCCATTTCCTATTGGATTAATATTGCCATTGTGACCAATCCATTGTTTCCAAGATTCATTAGAATTTCTAATTGGCCAAAATTCCCTATCATATTCTCCCACAAAAAAGAATGCAGAATCAATTCTTGGGGGAGGTAATATTGTTAATTGTACTTCTTCATTTTCATTTAAATTAATTATTGTTGAATTTTGTACAAAACCCGTACTTTTATCCATAACCAAATAAGGGATATACACTGATAATGATTTTTTGGCAGAAAAAAACAAATCCTGAAAAACCCCACCATTTAATACTTCGATTCCAACAAACAAATCATTTGCAGTCACCCTATCATCTTCTTTGGATAAACATCCAATAATTGATGTATTTAGAAGTAATAAAATAATGAAGGTAGAACCTATTACCAATCTCCCCATACACTTACCCAAGACCTATTAGGTGTTGAAGTTGACGAAACCAAAATAATTCCAAATTTTACTTACAATTAAAAAAACTTTTCACTCTTCTTCATTAGTAATCCATAATGCAGGATAATCAAATCTAGCATCTTTATCTTCATCAAATTGAACAATATATATTCCCGAAACCATTTCTGAAATCACAACATATCCTCTAGGATCAAATTGTAAACCCCAATCAAAAGGGATCATACAAGATGCCCAACAATCAGCCATATCAAATTCCAATGCATCAATACCACTTTGATTCATCCATTCCGGTCCAGCAGGAAGATAATAACCAATTATTTTCGTTTCTGCCAACTCTTTAATTGCAGGAAAACCAACATCTGGTTGTGCAGTTCCATTTTCCCTCACAAGTTCTTCCCAAATATCTCCATGATCAGTTACCCAAGTTCCCGCATGATAATGGGTCCAATATACATGTCCACGCAAACCAGTGTCACCATTATGTGGACTGAATATATATCCACCAGGGATATAGTGCTGAGGATGTTTAGAACCATTTGATAATGTACCTTCACCAGGTAATTTCCATTTACTAACTAAAAACGGCTTTGCTGGGTCAGTAGTATCAATGGTCCACAAATATCCTGTGTGATTGGCATTACTTCCATATTCTGGAGCTATAATTGTATAATGCCTCCAATTAATACCATATTCTGGATCTTCTGGACCACTACCACATTCAATTGGCCATTCTAATTTAGGATCTTCTTCATAAATTCCATTACAAATTAAATGATCATAAGGTACAGCATAGTGAATATTATCATTTCCTTGTTCAGCATCTAACCACTCATCCGCAGACATTCCAGCATGTCCCCCTCCCTCAGGTCCATACCATCCAGAACTATCTGTCGGGCACCCCAACCACCGCCCAACTTCATTATTTTGAGGCCAACTAACCCCTTCTGGATCTGGAATAACAGGGGGGTTACTTACATCTACAATTCTTATTCCCGCCCCCCAATAAGAAATATACAATAATTTTTGACCCGTAATTGGATGTTGATGAAATACATTATCATGGTTAAAGATTGAACCCCCACAAGTAGTATCTGGTTCTGGAGAGTATCCTCCCCATCTAATGATTTGCCTACTCATATTTTCTTCTTCATCATTTGATGTTGGATCTAACCACGATTCAAGTCCAAGAGGCACATAAAAAACTTTAGTTCCTTTGTAGTAAACCCCACTTTCTCCCTCAATCATTTCAGGATAAGGATCCGCTCCGAATAAGAATAAACTACATTCTTCTTCCGGACTTACCGCCCCCCCCCAATCACAATATATGTGTAAATCCTGGTTATGAAAACCAGCTGGGGGGTTATTCCATTCTGCTACTTTTATTGGTGAACTTTTATCTCCCACATAAATAACATCCAATCTATTTGCACCAGAATTAGCATCATCATCATTTGGAATTGGGTCGAGCTCAGTATTTGTTAACTCATGATTTACTAAAACCCAATTATTATCTGGAGTAACTTTAATATCAATCATTCGAGCAGTTTCAGCGTAATATGTTGAAAGTAATTTAATATCATTCGGTTTAGATATATCTAAAATTTCAAATTGATTATAACTGGAAACATATGCATAACATCCACCTTTTATTCCCGAAGGACTTCCAGAGTCTGCAGTAATAACACAATCTTCAGCAAAATTCCCTTCAATAGACACTTCTGAATTATCTCCGGGGGTTGGCCCAATATTTTTGTATGCATCATCACAGGGGCGCCCTGCAAAATCATCTAATTCTGCAGGAGGTTTTACATTTCCATCACAATTTAAATTATGATAATCAATTAAGTTAGCGTTTTCCGTTTTTAATCGATGTTGAGACAAATTATTATGAGAATGATTAGCATCTTCAATTTCCATCACAGGATCAATCCATTTTCCTATACTAGATACATCCCCTTCTTCATCCCCCATCGTATTGAAATATACAACAGCAGAACCAATTGAGAGAACAACTAATCCGGCCAAAGCAAGCGCTGTAGTAACATTACTTGTAACAACACCCACACCAACTTCTGCCGTGAGAACTTCTGATGACACGTACCCCCGACATATCTCTATATTATCAAGAAATCCCATTTCTTTTTTAATCAAAGTAAAGATAAGATTGAATCCACTCCCCCTTTCATGGCGACTTCTTCTTATTCAGATAAAAAAAATATAATTGTACGCCACCCCCCCAAATCATTTTCAAATGCATTAACAACAAGCCAATTTACTAATGGGGAAAAACCAGATTATAATTTAGCATTACAACAACACAATGAATATGTAAAAACTTTCAAAGAATTAGGATTAAATGTAATAATTCTTGAAGCAAAAGAAGAAAACCCAGATTGCTGCTTTGTTGAAGACCAAGCATTAATTGTGGACAACCAC
>CAZMJH010000073.1:0-1472 GCA_964566595.1 uncultured Candidatus Poseidoniales archaeon | reverse complement strand
CGTGTTTTTCCCTATTTCAGGAGCCCCCTCAAGAATAGGAGAACAAAAAAAAATTATTGATATGCTAACACCCCACATGAAGAGTATACATTGGTGTCAAGAACCTGGAAAAATGGATGGGGGGGATGTTGTCAGAATTGGAGATATTTTTTATATTGGGAGAAGTGCAAGATCTAATGAAAACGGAACAACTCAATTTCAAAATTTTTTAACAAAATTAGGATATGAATCTCATATTATTGATGTTCCTAATTATACTTTACACCTCACAACATTATGTTCATCCCCCAATCCAAATTTATTATTAATGCCCGAAAATGCAATTAATGATTTAAATTTTAAAAATTTACCAAAAAACGTAGAAATACTTACAATTCCAGAATCAGAAACTTATGGTTGTAATACCATTGGAATGGGCAATAAAGTAATAATTTCTAAAGGATATCCAATACTAAAATTAGAATTAGAAAAAAGAGGATATGAAACAATTGAATTAAAAATGTCTGAATTTAGAGCAGCAGATGGATCTTTGACTTGCTTATCATTATTTTATAAATAGGGGGATTAATTATTAGTGCAGATGGTTCTTTAACTTATCATTATAATTTACATTTTGATTCTAAAGGTGTTGCTACAGGTTATGAAGGCGAACGAATTAAAATTGAACCTTATTGGCGAGCTTATCAAGAGGGTAACAAACCAATGATGTTGGAAAATATTTCTAAATATGAAAAATTATTGGGGGAGTTAGAAAAATACAATAATCAATTAGAAAATAAATTATCTTTATCCGAATTTACAAAAACCCGAGAAATGTCTAACAGTATAAAAGAAATCATTTCTAATTTTAAAAAGAATAACCCCTTTGTTGTTGATTTTGTAGACAACATAATTTGTAAAAATCCACAACCTAGCCCCCGTATTTTGAGAAAGGAATACCCCTTTGATTTTAAAATCTGGTTACAAGAAGAATATGAAAGAATGATGCAAGGTAAAAGATCCCCTCTAATTTTGGGGGAATCATCAATGACAGAACAAGAAAAAGAGGCAAACACACAAAAAAATAGGATCATCGGGGAGTTTGAGAAAATTATTGAAGATAGTTGTAATATTGCATCTAAAAGGCGCTTATCTCCCCTTAAAAAAATATTTACAATTAATAAAGAATTTCCTGAATTATTTTCGAATAAAAACCAGAAACACCCCTCTATATATTATGCGATTTCTTTAGAGTTATTTACTACATTAATTCGTATTTCACATGAAACCCCTAAGAAAAAAACAAGATATAATATTCAAAATAATGTATTTTTATTTACATTTCAAAAAAGACTACAAAAAATTATTGTAGATACAATTAAAACATTAAATAATAAAAAAGAAGAAGACAATGAAATTAAAATATGGGGGTATAAAAATTCAATAATTAAACAAATACTTAATGATTATGGATTAGCGAAGAAAAATCAACA
>CAZMJH010000072.1:4201-6450 GCA_964566595.1 uncultured Candidatus Poseidoniales archaeon | reverse complement strand
ACCATGTTGGATAGATGAGTTTGTTAGTATAGATCCTGATTGTTCAGATGCGCCGGTTGGAAAACAACGCCCATGGGGACATCACCAATTATTGATGAATTTTCATTTAGCGCCAGGAAGTACGGATATTTCGGTTGGAAATGCACATTATATTGTTCGTTGTATTAATGAAGGAATAACCGATTTAGATAATGATGGTTGGCAGGGAGGAAACGATCATAGGGGGGTAACAAAAGCACTTTTTTCATCATCTTTTGAAGGTTCAGCAACAGCACAACAAACAGCAACCGGTGCCCCAACAACCCCTTTTGAATTGGGTTTTGTAACGAAACAAGATGATACACTTAGAATCCCAATTTTAGAATATGGTCAATCATATAAACTTAAATTAGAATTATTTGATAATATGAACAATAATGGAAATAATGAAGAACGTTATGGTTGTAGAATAAGTGAAGATTACGATACAACTTTACTCATTACATTAGGGGGTGGTTCACCTACAGAATTTACTTTGAATTTTAGAAGTTTGGAACCAGGTCAATTAGTAATTTAATTAATTATAATAGATCAAGCAATCTTTTTCCACCTGCTATGATTAATACACCTATGAGAATTAACCTAATTGAAGATTGATGTGCAAAAGAACCAAATTTAGATCCAATATATCCTCCAATTAATACAACCAAAATAAAAGGAAATAAAACTTCAAAATCAATCTGAAGTTGATTAGAAATTCCAGCCCCTAATAATCCTGCAGCAGAATTTACCCAAACAAATAATGCAGAAGTTGCTGCTACAGTTTTAGGATCCCCCCATTTTTTTAACAAAATTATGGGTGATAAAAAAATTCCACCACCAACACCAACCACACCACTCATCAAACCAATCCCCACCCCAGTGGGTAATGCTATTTTCAAATCTGGCTCAGTAAAATTATTCTCCATATCATCATTTTTAGTTTGATATAATTTATATGCGGCCCACATTAATGTAATAGAAAGAAGAACATCATAAATTCCACCATTTACTTCAAGATATCCTCCAATTATAGCAAAAGGAATACTTCCAACAATAAAGGGGATTGTTAATTTTTTAATATGATACCCGGCTTTATAATAATGGTAAAATGCAATTGCAGCTACAACTAAATTTAAACACCAAGCGTGTTGTTTTAACCACCCACTTTCCATACTTGCATACGTGCTTAATGATAAGATCGCTAAATAACCAGAAGCACCACCATGGCCCACACTTGAATAAAGAATTGCAATCAAAAATAAACCCAATAAAATCAATATTTGACTCCAATCCATAATAATCTGAAAACAATCCGATTAATCAATATTATTACAATAAACCATTAACGACTAATTGTGCCACCCCCTCGACTTTCCAAATACAAAAATTATTTTGTAAGTTTAGAAGAGGCAATAGGACTTTCTCAATCAATAAAAACTCCAATATTTGAAGAAAATCTATCAATTCAAGATGCTTATAATCGGGTATTATCTCAAGATGTTTTTAGTAAAGTAGACGATCCACCATTTGACAACTCTAGTATGGATGGATATGCTGTAATTTATTCAGACACAATTGATGCAACAACAGAAAAACCAACAGAATTAGAAATAATTGAAACAGTATCAGCAGGCTCAAACCCAATTAAGAAATTAACACCCGGATTTGCAATAAAAATAATGACGGGCGCACCAATTCCAGAAGGAGCAGACTCAATAATAATGGTTGAGAAAACAAAACAAATTAAAAATAAAGTATTAATACAAATTCCAAGTTTCAAAAATTATATTCGTAAAAAAGGTGAAAATTTAACTAAAAACACCCTTATTTTGGAAAAAGGGACCTATTTATCTTCCCGTGAAATAGGATTATTAGCTACAATGGGCTATTCTAAAATTTCAGTAATTAAACAATTGAAAATTTCAATAATATCTACAGGAGATGAATTAATTTCACCCGGAAAAAAACTTTCCTTTGGTCAAATTTACGAATCAAATAGTTATGGATTAGAAGGGCTAATCAAAGATATTGGGCACATTCCAATTCGACATCAAGTGGTTTCAGATACAATAGATAATTTAAGAAAAGAATTAGATTATGCATCTAAAAATTCAGATTTAATAATTACTTCAGGAGGAGTATCGATGGGTGATTTTGATTTAGTTAGAAAAATTATGGAAGAAGAGGGTGAAATTTTATTTTGGCGAGTTAAATTAAAACCTGGTTCC
>CAZMJH010000072.1:0-4177 GCA_964566595.1 uncultured Candidatus Poseidoniales archaeon | reverse complement strand
TTGGAAAATGGAAAGAGACACCAATTTTTGGTTTACCCGGTAACCCTGTAAGTTCTCATGTAGTTTTTCAAATGTTAATTAAACCTTGGTTGAAGTTTATTATTGGAGCTAAAGGTCCACCCGATAAAATTATTAAAGTTAAATTACTTGAAAATATAAAAGGAACAAAAGACCGTTTTACATTGAGAAGAATAGTTGTAGAAAATAATGGGAATGAAATGGTTGCATATACAAAAACCCACCAAGGTTCGGGAAATTTACATAGTATGATTGTTGCAAACGGATTAACAATGTTACCCCCCGGAAAAAACGGAAAAGAAAATGAAATTATAGATGTATTATTATTTTAATTTAGGCGCACCTAAATTTATATATTGTTTAGTCACACCTAAAAATTATGGGGCCACTTTTTACTGATATTTGGGCTGGGGGATTAATTGGATTTAGAGAAGCACTTGAAGCAACAATGATTGTTGTAGTATTCATGCTTATTCTTAAAAAGGGGGGCCGTAATGATATGATACCTTCAATTTGGAAAGGTGTTGGTTTAGGAATAGGAGCGAGTATCATTACCGCATTAATTTTTGAATTTATAATCGGGGGGTTTGCGGAAAACGAAGCATGGTTTGAAGGATTTTTAATGATTGGATCTGCGATTTTAATTGCTTTCGTAATTTTACATCTTATTAAACATCATTCGAAAGAGGAATTGGAAAAAATTGCAAAAGGAGCAATGTTAGATTCTGAAAATGGAGTAAAATCATTATCTATAATAGCATTTCTTTCTGTATGGAGGGAGGGCTCTGAAACAGTTGTTTTTCTTACAGCGGGAACAGAAACTATGTGGGCCTTAGTTGGACTTTTAATTGGTATAATTATAGCAGTATTTCTTGGTTGGTTAATGCTTTCAAAAGGAACCCAAATAAATATTCATAAATTATTTTCAATAACTACAATTTTACTTTTATTTGTTGGGGCAGGTTTAGCTGCTCATGGGGTCCACGAATTACAAGAAGATGAAATTGGTCTTATTCCTATAATTGATGAAGAATTATGGAATGTAAATCCTGAATGGGATAAGGAAGGAAGTGCACCATTATTACATGATAAAGGGGCCATTGGTGGATTATTTAGGGCCACATTAGGATGGAACGGAGATCCAACATTACTTGAATTTTTAACCTGGGCATCATATCTCACAATAATGGGAATATTAGTGAGAAAGGATACAGTTCCACATACCCCCGCAGAAGAAAAAAAACCACTTAATTAAATTCCAAATCAAATAAATGAGTTCAAGAACCATTGCCGTTTACACATATACATTACTATGTCTTCGGGGCGGAGATTACAACAAGGAGTTATTACAATTAAAGGAGCCCGTACACATAATTTAAAAAATATTGATGTTGAAATTCCACGAGGAAAATTTGTTGTTGTTTCGGGGGTATCAGGAAGTGGCAAATCTAGTTTAGCTTTCGACACATTGTATGCTGAGGGTCAAAGAAGATATGTAGAATCACTTAGTTCATATGCACGACAATTTTTAGGACAAATGAAAAAGGCGAAATGTGATAGCATTGAGGGTCTATCTCCCGCAATAAGTATTGATCAAAAACAAGGAAGTCACAATCCCCGTTCTACAGTTTCAACAGTAACTGAAATTATGGATTATCTTCGACTTATTTGGGCAAGAATTGGAATCCCCCATTGCCCTGAATGTGGAAATGAAGTAGCGATACAAACAGTTCAAGAGATTGTAGATGATATTCTGTGGAATTATAGAGATAAGCCTATTGCAATTTGGAGCCCAGCAATTCGAAATAGAAAAGGCACACATACTGATTTATTTCGTCAAATGGTTGAAAATGGATTTCTTAATGGAAAGGTAAATGGTAGGGAGGTATTGTTTGACTCCCCCCCTGAATTAGAAAAAAATTTACGACACGACATAGATATTAGAATTGATAGAATTAAATTAAAATCAGAAAACAAACAAAGATTGACAGAAGCAATCGAAACAGCCTTAAAATTCGGAGGAGGAAGTGTTGGTGTTGAAGATATAGATTCAGATTCAAATAAAATTACAACATATAGTGAAGAATTTGCTTGTCCAGATCAAGGGGCGTGTTTATCTGAAATGAGCCCGAGAATATTTTCATTTAATTCTCCTCTGGGGGCATGTCCCGACTGCCAAGGATTAGGAGTTCAAAAAAAACTTTCATTAAGTTTAGTAATTGATGAGAATCTTAGTATTGCAGATGGATGTGTAAGGCCATTTCAACGTTCAATGTCATCTAGTTGGTATCGTGCAATTATGGCACAAACCGCAATACATTATGGGTACGATCCTACAATTCCATTCAAGGAATGGGATGAAGTAGGGCAAAATATAATTTTAAATGGAACGGGTTCAGAAAATATTAGTTTTGATATTGAGGGAAGAAAAGGTAGATCAAATTTTCAAATGAGAAAACCATGGGAAGGGGTTATTTCAAGACTTGAACGTCAATATATAGAGACAGATTACGATGGAACAAGAAATAGAATATCTTCATTTATGGTTGATTTTCCTTGTGATGGATGTATGGGGGAACAATTAAACAAACCAGCAAGATTAGTGACGATTGGTAAAACAAGTTTACCAGAATTATCTAGATCTACAGTACTTGCAGCCCAAGAATTAATTACAAATTGGATTAATTCAGATATATTATCAGAGAGAGAACTTTTTATCGCTAATGATGCATTAATAGAAATAGAAAATAGATTAAAATTTCTAAATGATGTTGGATTAGGATATTTAACATTAAATCGTAAAGCAAATACTTTGTCTGGTGGAGAAAGCCAAAGAATAAGATTAGCTACACAAATAGGGAGTAGATTAACAGGAGTTATGTATGTTTTAGACGAGCCATCAATAGGATTACACCAAAGAGATAATGCAAAATTAATATCTACATTAAGGGAATTGGTAGATTTAGGAAATACTTTGATTGTTGTAGAGCATGATGAAGAAACATTACATCAAGCAGATTATTTGATAGATTTAGGCCCAGGCGCGGGGAAAAATGGAGGCGAGGTCGTAGTTTCAGGTACACCCAAATTAGTAATGAAATGTAAAAAAAGTATTACAGGTCAATATTTATCAGGATTTAAACAAATCCCAACCCCTTCACTTAGAGTTGAACCGAATGGAAAATATTTACTTGTGTTAGGAGCCAAAGAAAATAATTTAAAAAACATTAATGTATGTATTCCATTAAGTTGTATGATTGCAATAACCGGGGTTTCCGGTAGTGGTAAATCTAGCCTAATTTCAAGAATATTAGCACCCGCATTACTTAGAGATATACAAAAAGCAGACACATCTCCTGGAGAACACATAAGCATACAAGGAATTGAACATGTAGACAAAGCAATTGTGATTGATCAATCACCAATTGGTAGGACACCAAGATCAAATCCCGCAACATATACAAAATCATTTGATATTATTCGAAGAACCTTTGCAGAAACAACATTATCAAAAGAGCGAGGATATGCCCCAGGTCACTTTTCTTTCAATGTGAAAGGGGGACGTTGTGAAGCATGTAAGGGCGGCGGCTCAATAAAATTGGAAATGAATTTTTTACCAGATGTATGGGTAATTTGTGATATATGTAAAGGTAAAAGGTATACTCGAGAAACATTAGAAGTGGAATGGCGTGGTAAAAATATACATGATATTTTAGAAATGAGTGTTAGTGAAGCAACAACCTTTTTCCAAAATCATAAAAGATTACATAGAATTTTAAAAACATTGGATGATGTAGGATTAGGATATATAAAATTAGGACAAGCAGCAACTACATTATCTGGTGGAGAAGCACAAAGAGTAAAATTGGCTAGTGAATTAAGAAAGCCACCAAATACCCATACAGTGTATATTTTAGATGAACCTACAACAGGCCTAAGTGTATCTGATGTTAGACAATTAATTGAAGTATTACACAGATTACGGGATCAAGGACATACTGTAATAATTATTGAACACCATTTAGATGTAATAAAATCTTCAGATTGGATAATTGATCTTGGCCCGGAAGGAGGAAATGGTGGGGGAGAGATAGTTGCAGAAGGAACACCAGAAGATGTTGCAAGAAATTTAAAAAGTCATACGGGGGCATGTTTAAGA
>CAZMJH010000071.1:0-6465 GCA_964566595.1 uncultured Candidatus Poseidoniales archaeon | reverse complement strand
GCGTTTCCAGTTCCGATTATTGTCCCGTATTCGTGAATTGTTGCAGGGTAATTAGGATAATTTAGTGAACTTAACATCCAAGTAAGAGCTCCACCATCTGTTTCAGCAACACTTTGTTCTGTGAATTCAGGCATCATTTCGATTAATTCTTTTGTTTTCCCCTCCCGCATCATTTTAATCATTTTCATATCCCAAAGATATTGAGAATGATTTGTGATATGTTCTTTAGACATGTCTTCAGGAACTTCAGATTCATTAACAAAATGCCTGTGGGAAAGAGAATTACTAGAGATTACCACTGCTTTTTTCCCACTTTTCCAAATCGCTTTTCTTGTTGCTTCACCTAGTTTAATCATCATTTCTTGCATTACTTCAACCGAATAATAATGTACAGAGCGATTTGAAGAGAGGGCTACAAGAGGTTTATCCCATTTTGGATTTGTTAAATGACAAGAAGTAATAGTCCCGTAATCAACACGAAAATCAGGATTTTCCATCATTCTAACAGAAAGACCATCTGATTCTGCTTCATCATGAATCATTTTTGCTAATTCTACGTCAATATTTAGGTCATAGTGATAACGGAATAGATTTGGAAAAATTGGATCAACACTTAATGATTTGAAATTTTCCAATCCCAAAAAATGTGTTCCAATATATGTTTGCCAATGAGGAGAAAGAATAACAATTACATCATATTCTATATTTTCTAGTTGTTTTCGTAATCGTTCATAACCCCATCGTAGGGTTTCCCAACCACATTCAGCACGAGGTTCATTTTGAGGAGGGTTTTCAGCATAAACAAGATGAGGTGGATGTGGAGCAAGAAGGCCTGCAACTATTCTCCCTCCGCCCATGTTCGCTCGAGTGATAACAAGCACATGAACTCATTGAAAGAATTCATAAGATGGATGTAGATGTCCAAACGTGCCCGATAATTCTGTTGAAGCCAAGGTTGAAAGTTTCAATTTAGCAAAAGGTGATTTAAGGACTTCATTATTTCCTCTATTAGTTGGAATCCCTGCTGGTTTTGTTGCAGAAGTTATTACTAATGAATTTCCAGATAGAGGTTTTTTGGGTCCAGAATATTATATGGGGGTTGCATTTGAATTACAATTAGTAATTTTAATTTCATCACTTTTTTGTCTACCGTTGGCATATTTGGAGTCTAAAAGATTTAATTTTTCGTTTAAAGAAATGTGCTTTGGAGTAATTTTTTGTGACATATTATGTTGTTTGATGGCTTATGGGTATGGATATTTTCCATTATTACTGATATTTTTTATGCAATGGCTTTGGATGTGTTATTTTTGGCCCAAGAAGAAAATGCCTGCCTTTCGTTATTCTATTTGGCTTACAATTGGAGCATTATGTGGCTCAATCACAGGTTCAATAATTACAAGTATTGTATTTTATAATTAAGTTTAGAATTTCAATTTTATGAGTGTTTTAACTTGAGCATGAAAGCATTGAGCATCCCACTCGATTTTTGTGATTATTAATTATTCATTATACAAATATTTTGCAACTCACTGAAAAATTGTAAAGAATATTCTCCACCTTCTCTACCAATTCCAGAATGTTTAACGCCTCCAAAAGGAACTCTCAAATCTCTATGTAACCAACAATTAATCCAAACCATTCCAGTGTCAAGTTTGGCTGCTAATCGTTCTCCTTGAATGGAATCATTAGTCCAGATACTAGCTGCCAACCCATATTGTGTGCAATTAGCTATTTTTACAGCATCTTCAATTTCTTTGAATGGGTGTATGGTTACAACTGGACCAAAAATTTCTTCGGTTGCAGTTCTAGAATTGTAATCTAATCCCACAATTACGGTTGGTTCAAGAAATGCACCATTTGACAAGTCATTATTTAGATTAGGACGATTTCCTCCAAAAATAATTTCCCCGCCTTCTTCATCTGCTAATTTAATATAATTTTCAACCTTATTCCGATGTTCAATAGAAATTAATGCACCTAATTGAGTCTCATCTTTTTTGGGGTCTCCAATTTTCATAGAAGATACCGTTTTTACAAATCCATCTAAAAATTTAGAATATATTGATTCATGTACTAGAATCTTTGAACCACATAAACATACTTGACCTTGATTAAGAAAAGCAGATCTAACAATTTGTGGCATGTTAGTTTCTAAATCTGCATCTTGAAGTATTATTGTTGCATTTTTTCCACCGAGTTCAAGACTTAATTTTTTAAACATTGGTGCTGCAGTTTTTGCAACTATTTTCCCTGTGTCAGTGCCCCCTGTAAATGAGATTAATCCAACTTTTGGGTGTTCTACTAAGGCTTGCCCACATTCATTTCCAAATCCATGAATCAAATTAAAAACACCTTGGGGGAATCCAATTTCATGAATGACTTCTGCCAATAGATTTGCAGTTAAAGGGGTTAATTCTGAAGGTTTTGCAATAACACAGTTTCCCATGACTAATGCTGGCGCAACTTTCCAAGAAAGAAGATAAAGTGGTAAATTCCATGGTGTAATTAATCCTGCTATCCCTACTGATTTGTTCAGGACATTATTTATTGCATCATCCATAATATATTGTTTTTTTACAGTTTTTTTAGCTAAATCTGAAAAAAATCTGAAATTATTTACTGAACGAGCAGCATCAACATTTCTTGCAAGAGAAATGGGTTTTCCGGTGTCTGTGGATTCTAAAGTAGCAATTTCTTCAAATCGTTTTTCTAGTTCATTTGCAATCTTTTCTAACCAATTAGCACGTTCAAATATACTCAGACTAGACCAAAAATTATTTGCTTTTTCACATGCATTTACGGCTACAGTTATATCTTCAGAAGAAGATCTTGGTATGATTGCTATTTTTTCTCCAGTGGCTGGGTTGACATCGTCAATGGTGCCTCCGTTTTTTGAATTAACAAATGCTCCATCAATGTAATTTTGAATAACTTTCATTCCTCTTCACCCACTATCTCAAGATTAGAAAATACGCCATTATCGATATGTGTATTCCAATCATAATGCCATCTATCTGTATTTGGATCCCATTCATCCCACGTTGGTATTTTTTCTAGAATATTCAAAAGAGTGGAGGGTACAATACCTGGTACTATGAAGGCTTTTTGTTTTTCTAAAGGATATGGGTTGCGAAGTTTTAATCCGAGAACACCAAGTATGGCTCTAGCAATGTACCATGTTGCTTGAGGGTTCCATCCATGTGCTATTTTAATGACAATTCCTAAACCTTTAGGGTAATCTTCATGGATGATTGAAAGTCCTAATAGTCCATCTGCACCCTCTTTAGCTAATACTTTACCTTTGCATGCTTTAATTATCGTTGAATCTAAACGATTGAAGCCCCCAATTAAGTCGGGATGCATCATCATTGAATCCCATATCCAATCTGAATTTTTATCACGAACTAGAAATGAGAATAATATTGCTAATTCATTTACTGTGTTTGAAACAGTTGGCAACCCACAACCATCTTTTCCTACTTTTAGTGGAGTCCAATCTTGGCCTAGAATTTTTTTTAAATTAATCAAATAGTGCTGAAAAACTTCATGCCCAGGTAAGGTATACCCTGCTCTATTCCATCCTTTTAATTTGCATCCTTTTAGGATTGCTGCATGTTCACCCGAACAAGTATGGTACCATCTCCGTGGTCGTCTGACTTGTCTTCCAAATTGTATTAGTGGAGTATCCAAGGGGGTTTGCATTAGTCCCCATTCTGACTCATTTAGAAGAGATTGTGCAGATGCTACATGTTCAGTGTCGCCATTATGGCTAGATACGGAAATTGCCTTTTGTTCCCAAGTTGTTTCAGGTTCCAGAACATCTACAAATGTTTTCATCATGATTGGTTTCATCATAGATCTTCCGTAGCAGAGAACATTACCCCCAAATGAATGAATTATTTCATTTCCATGTGCCCAAGCAATGGCTCCGTGTATTGTGGTTTCAGATACTCCATTACGTCGATAATCTACCAGAGGTTGCCACTCAACATCTCTCCCCGTTGCAATACCTTGCTCTGATTTTCCAAGAGGTGATTTCGGATAAATAGCACTTCCAGGTTTTCCAGGTTTTACAGCTGTTTTTTGTTCATGTTCTATGCTCATAATATCAACTTTATTTGGTAAAATGTGGGACTACTAATTTCATAAATGATTTCATATTTCTACTAACTCTTTCAGAATCATGATTGAAAAAATCAAACCAAGCCATCAATCTATCTTCTGGATGAAATCGTTCTTCAATCTGTTTAATAATTTCTTTTGCATTGCCGATTAATGCATTATTTGCAGCCTTAGAAATTTTTTCAGGATCGATAGTTCCTTCGAGAGCATTCCAGTAACTTCCCAAAGCAGCCTTGGCTTCTTTTTTTGCGGCCTCACTTTTTTCTTTAGAGCTCAAACCTTCTTCTTCATTTATGAATATGAAGACAGTTCGTGGCATGTCTCCACGTTTCCAAAAACCTCCTTCTATGTGGTATATGTCTTTCATACGTTCATGAGTATTTTCTATTATTTTAGGAGAAGTAATTGAAAGATTGAAAACCTTTACTGGCATGAATTGATTAACAAACTCTTGAGCATTAGGGTCGTGAGAACCAACTACCAATTCTAGTTGATCTCGACTCCATTCTTTTGGTACGATTGAAATATCTTCAAATTTATATCTTCGCTCAAAATCTATACTTTCAGGAGGAGTATTTTCAAATGCATTACGGGATTCTAGTAGCGTTTTCCCCCAATCTTCATCTGAACGGAAGTTTGCACGAGTAAGTGTAGTTGAACGTAAATCTTCGCTACTAAATGTATCTCCTCGAAGTAAACGTAAAAAGATCTCACTTGCTTCCATAAAAATTTGTCCTCTAAGTGCAGGCCATGCAGCTTCTTCTAGAGAATTTCTTGGAATAATTCCATATGGTCTTGCCATAAATTCAAAACGTCCAGCACTAAAACCAACATGTAATTTTCTTTTTTTACTAATCATTGAGAGAAATTGTACAGTATTAGCTATACGTTCAGCTTGAGCAATAGGCCCTCCGCTAGCGAGTATGCTTATTACTGCAGAACCCACATCAATTTTTTTAGTTCGACGAAAACATTCGAGTGCCAATTGTGGGAAATCTGTGCATAAACCTACTTCACCTTGCCAGTGTGGTATAACTGGTTTTAGATTCTTTTTTTGAGTAGTAGTTGACAAATGTGCTTGTGCAATCCATGCCACCCCAAATCCAAGTTTATCTGCTAATTCTAGTTGAGAAAAGAAATTTGAAAACATAACTTTTTCTGAAGGAACTAAACCTGTAGAATCAGGTGTTTGACTTATAGAAAAAAAGATATCAAATTCCATATTAATTCCTCATATTGAACGCATTCTTCCCCCGTCTACTGCCATACTTATCCCTCGAATACCACCACTTGAGGGTAAGCATAGGAATGTAACGGCCAAGGCAGTTTCATGTGGATCAATTAATCTCTTAATTGGAACTTCATTTATCCAATTTTCTTGAATTTTAGAAATATCTTTTCCAGTTTTGTCACTTATTGATTTTGCTAGATTGCTTAATCGACTTGTGTCTGTGAATCCAGGTAGTATGTTATTTATTGTAATGCATGTAGGTAATTCTCTTGAAAGAGATTTTGACCATGAACCCATAGCACCTCTTAGTGTGTTTGAAAGCCCAATATTGTTAATGGGTTCTCTAACAGATGTTGAGATGATATTTACAATGCGACCAATTCCAGAAGACTCCATGCCAGGAACTAGCATTTTAGTGATGGTGTGAGCAGCATATAAGTGACGTTTAAACGCAGGTTCAAAATCTTCATATTCTACACCCAATAAAGGCCCTCCTGGTGGTCCTGCTGAATTATTTACAAGTATTTGAATTGGATTTTCTTCAATTAATTTAGAAATAGTAATTTTTAAAGTTTCGGTATCTTCAAAATCTAAAGGTATTGCTTTAGCAGAATTAGCTCCCAAATCTATTAACTCACTGCATAGGAGTTCTAAAGATTCTTTATTTCTTGAACTTACAATTATATCTGCACCAGCCTGCGCCATTGTTTTGGCGATTGCTCTGCCAATTCCCTTGGAAGCACCACAAATTAATGCCCTAAGCCCTTCAAGTGCAGTATCATTAAATGGAAACCTTGTGTTTTTTTTCATAGTAATTCCTCAATTCATTAATTATCCAATTGGTTTTTTTAATCTACATAATGTGCATATTCCTCATTAGCTAATTTTTCTTTTACAACGTCAAGTACTTCTTGTGGTGCATTACGAAATGTTGGCCATTGACTTTCACCTTGTGGATACCTCAATACATCCCACCGTCCTTCATCATATGCAATTAATGCTTCTTTCATTAAAACACCTGCTAATACTAAAGTTTCGTAGCATAAATCCTCGTAAGTCATACCTCTCTTGACAGCAATCTCTCTACGGAGTAATAATTCACCCGTATC
>CAZMJH010000070.1:882-6506 GCA_964566595.1 uncultured Candidatus Poseidoniales archaeon | reverse complement strand
TCCTGCCCATACCTGAAAACAATCTTCAGGAAGATACGAAATGTTATTTGTGAAAGTAATTAAAAAATCTGCAAAACCAATAGTTGAAGAGGTGGGATCAATTTGCAAGGTCCCCCAATCCCAGGCCACAGGGAGAGTAGTGTTTGATATAGTCCAAACAATTTCGTATTGTCCTTCTGATGCTAAATAATCTACCTCATAGAGTACTTCGAGAGGAGTTCCAACATCAATTGTGTAATTTTGTCCGCTTGGCCAGATAACAATCATTTCATATCCTGTTGTAGTTATTGGTGGAGTGCCACTTAAACAGAAGGTGAAATTAGTCCAATCCAAACTTTCACCATTATCGTTGTTGAATAATTCTGCTTCAATCACATAACAACCGTTGGATAAATAGAGATCTTCTTTCAAAGTATTAATTATCTCATTATGATTTGTATGTATTGTTTTATTTCCAGCTACGACTTTTAACCCTGTGCTTTCATTATTAACCGACCAAGCAATTCTATATGTTATAGAATCATTAAGATTACCAGCCTTAAAATTGATGTCAAGTGAATTACCGGATTGAACATTGTATTGATAATCATCAGGCCAAATTTCAAGCCATGAAGTATTCCACCATTCATTCATTTCTTGACAATTTGGAGTTGCTGTTGTGGGATCATCAATTATAAACCAAGAAGTATGAAAGTGATTTCCTGCTATATGAGTTTGCCCGTACTGTGATTGATCCGAATTATATACCCCATCACCATCTGTATCAAGCCAGAGTAGAGCATTTAAATTATAGCAACCTTCAGCAAGTGTTTGCCCATCATCACCACCACTTATTCCTATAGTGTGATGATCAGAATTATTACTTCCAGAAATCATCCATAAGTTTTCAAAATCTGAGAGATCTGGCCATGGACCAGTTGGATATTGATTCCCCCATATACTTTCATTTCCATCAGTATTCATCCCCCATAAAATAACACTTCCGAAATAAGTTGATTCCTCATCAAGATTTGTAGTTTCAACCCATCCTTCTATTTCTTCTCCAACAATATAGTAATTGTCAGTTGTACCTGCCCACATTTGTGGTCCTTGAAATGCAACCCAATGTTCTCCACTACCATAATCAAAATATACACTTAGATAATCATCAAATTCAGTAATCAAGGTTTCATTATCAGCATTCTTAATTTGTACAGATATCGGATAGTCGCCATTCTCATTAAAACAGTGGTAATGACCACTCGGCTGTGGACATGAGGTTAGAAGATCACCAGGATTATAGGTTCCCTGAAACATTATGTGAGCATTTGAATTATGCGAATTAAAATTTCTGGAAGTATTCATTATTTCTTCACCTGAAAGATTCTGTACTATTATCTCTGCGACATAATTAGTACTGTCATCTAAACCACGTGCTTCAATTATGACATTGTTGAAATCCACACCATGATCTATCGTGTCAAACCATGCATAAGCATATACACCTTCAGATTGATATTCATAATCACATGAATCATTATCGCCAATAGTGAACATCTCTCCCCAGTGTGCGGTAATCAATTGATAAGTGTCATTGAATAGTCTCACATCAATGTTCCAGCATCCCGTATAGAATTCATACTCAAATGCGTTCTGACTTCCATTGGTGATGTAGAAAGAAACAGGTCCACCCATGTTTTCATCCATGCCATAGAAGAAATGTTCAGGTGAAAGATAAACATCTATCCATCCCCCAGCAGAATCCATGTGAGAAAGGGTATAATTCATGTAATATTCCCCACCTTCCCACAATTCGTGCATGGTTAAATTGATGTTCACATCATCAGTATAATCGTAATGATGATAAGGATTGTTAGGAACTTCATTCATGAAGTCAACTTCAATCCATTCGTTGTTACTTGCAGTACCTATTCCTGTAACACTTGACATAATTAGCATAATTGTTAGTGTTAATACAGGCCCTAAATTTTTAAAATTGTTTTTTGAAGTCATGTAGTCTCAAGTAACTCCTCATCTTTGCTAGTACATAATTTATTGTACTTATATCCAGACATCATTGGATGCGGTTAATTCACCTTTGGTATTGCCTGTATTTACAACACCACGAGGTTCAACAAGCATAACTTCACACTCATTTTCAGCATATGGTTTATGTTCAATTCCTTTAGGAACTACATACATTTCTCCTTCATTTAATTCAATGGTTTTATCTTTGAATTCAATATACATTTTACCTTTAATCACAAAGAAAAGTTCATCAGTATCTTCATGATTATGCCATACAAAATCTCCTTTGATTTTGACCAATTTAATTTGATAATCATTCATTTCAGTTATTATTTTTGGAGACCAATGATCTGAAAACATAGATAATTTTTCTTTTAAATTTATTTTTCCCATATGCTTCTTCCCCTTTGTAAAGACAGATGAGGTGTTAGTTTTTCTGTTTATTCCTCTTCAATTTGCACAATATGTGTTAATGAAAGACATGTAGCTAATAATACAGCAAATAATATGCTAATTGTTAGTAATACACCTGTATTTTGAGCAGGAGGGAAAGTAGCTAACCCAAGTAATGCAAATACTGACATGGAGGATAGTGCAGCCCACCACCTTGCAGAATTATCTTGTCTTGTAGGTATATGTTTAGCACTTGCATGTGACAGGTAGTCTGCAGCAAAACCCATCCCTAACAAAACCGCGGGTGCTGTATGTGCTCCACGTGATCCTGTTACACTAGCCATACCATCTACAGCCGCACCAACTGCAATAGTACCTATGGCAATGCGAGCTGCGCTAAGTGGGGAACGTAACATAAAATAAGTTACAACAAATACGGCAAGTCCTGCCGCTAATATTTGAAAAACCCTACTTTTTTCAAACTCTTTTGCCATAGTTATGCCAGATACTAAATCTCCTCCAACCTTTCCAGTTAATCCATTTTCTTCTATTAAATTTTTAACATCATTAGAGAATTCAAGTGCTGCTTCTGAATTTTTACTATCAATCAATGCAGCAATTCCCACTCCTGTGGTAACTCCATCATTTTCTATTTTAGAATTAAGGTGAATCAACGATTCATCTTGCGTTTCCAAAAGCGAATTAATTGTTGAATTTTCAAATCCATTATCATCAGTGGGAATTCCAATTATTAAAGGAGAACGAGATAAACCTGTTTCAATTGTAATAACACTTGGATGATAGGATAATTGTTTTTGGAAATTTTGAATTTTAATTAGGTCTTCTGTTGAATCCCCTTCAACATCTATTATCATTAGTGCCGTTGTACTTGATCCAAGTATGTATTTTGATTGTAAAACATTTAATTCCTCTAAACTAGGATCATCTTCTGGCAAAAATTGTTTGACATCGAGTATTTCAACATCTGAAGGAGATAAAACGGCAATAAATGCTAGAATTAGTAAGGCAATCGGCCAAAGCCAGGACATTGTATGATGGTAAGAAGGAATATTTTTTTTAGTTAAATTGCTAATAGGTTTACGCATACTTATGAAATAATCTTCAAGTAAAAATCTTGTAACTACCCAATCAAGTATAATTCCTATAATCATTATTATGGCTAGAGATCTTTGTGCTTTAATTGGAGAAAATAATGCTAACGATATTGCTGCAACCGTAGTAATCATTGCAATTAAGAGCATTCTTCTAACTTCTTCCCGTTTACGGGATGATTTACAATACCAAAATGCACCATCAACAGCAACCCCCATAATTATTGGAAGTGCAATTGCATCAAACACTGAGAAATTAAAATCTAAAGCAGCAAGAACACCCACCTCTGCTAAAATTACCAATGAAGTACAACCGAGAGTTACCATTGACGTTTTAAAACTCCTCAAACCAATTGTTAAAACAACTATAAGGAATAATAATGAAGGTATTAAAAGAAATTTAACATCAATTTCTGCAATAAGTTTGGATTCTGAAAATAACATATTTACTCCCGCAGGTTCAAAATTATATTCAGTTTCATCACTAATTTTTTTGGCCCATGACTCAAGTAAGGCCCAATCAGCATCTGTATTGTCCCTCGTTCCCATTTTTACAAGCCATATGATCTCATTAGCATCAGGAGCTTGTGTTGCTGAAGAACCCGAAAATGCGGGACATGCGATATTATAATTTACATCTTTTGGAAGCAATAAGAGTGTTGCTTGAAATGCTTGAAATTCTTCTTTTGTAGAATTATCTCCACACCATCCATTTTCAACAATAGGTTGTAATATATCTGACCATTTTGAAGCATTGATTAATGAATTATTTCTTGAAAGAAAGGCATTAGACCATGCCTTGAATGGTGATTTAATCTCGTCGAAATATAAATTATTGTTAATAGATTGAAATGAAATACTTTCGTTTTCATCTTTCATAATGTCTTCTTCAAGATTTAGTAATTTTTGTACTCTAGTTATGTTATTGGTTAATTTTCCACCATCATCATGAGTGATTATTAGGATAAGTTGTTCACTTCTTCCGTCGCCCGCAGCCTCAAGTATTTGAGCGACTTCATCATCAAATATTACTTCGGAATTCAAAACAGGCTCAAAAGGAAAAATGAATAACAGACCCGAACACAATACCAACATTAATACAATGGAAACTCGTACATGTTTAGGGTCCATATTAGGCCCTTAATGGTAAAACTAAATCATCATTCCTTTGAAATTAGATTGTTTACTGCCATTCCATCCATTGGCCAGTTTGTGCATCTCTATACCACCAAGAACCACTTTCAGACGGATATTCTAAGACTTCATAGCCATCTCTCCATTGACCTTCAATATTATCAGAAGGTTTACCGGGAGGAGAATAAGCTGGTGCACTACTAGGTGCTGTATCATAGACCATTGGAGAATTCACAATGTCTTGATAATCATCCCATGCACTATCATCAGCCCAACTATCTGTCTCTCTTCCTCTTATTTTCATTACAGTAAATAATACCGCAATTATAACAACTAAAATACCAATTGTAATTAAAAATATGTCTTTATATTCCTCAAGAGTAGAACTTAATCCTGTATCCGATCCACTCTCATCTATAGTGTCATCAGTAGTGTCATCAGTAGTCTCGTTAGTAGTTCCTCCAACATCTTGATTAGACTCTAAAGGATCCTCTTCTGTTGGTAAGGTTTCACCATCTTCTGTAGTTGTACCAGTAGCATCTACGATAATAGTTAATACTGCAGGATTATAATTTCCTCCAGTTACTAAAATATCAATTGTACCTTCTTGAATAATAAATTCTGCTTGTCCAGCATTATCTGTTACCATACTAAATATTGTCCAACTATCCTTTTTACCGGTTACAGAAAGACCTGAAACCGGTTGATTAGATTCATCTACAACACTAATTGTAACCGTATCTCCCACTTGCGGATTTGGTGGATTAAAACTTAAGAAAATATCTTCAATTTCAGGAGGCTCTGGATTTGGTGTTGGCACTATTACTTCATCATTAATTGCTGAAACAATCGTGGCAGAATCACCTTCTCCTTTTTGAGCAATAGCAATAATCGTATATTCTCCTACTGGAGAAGAAAGGATTGGAAGATGTAAATCAGCACTAGATCCTTGACCCCATGCAACCGAATTAACATTGG
>CAZMJH010000070.1:0-872 GCA_964566595.1 uncultured Candidatus Poseidoniales archaeon | reverse complement strand
GTTCATCAATCAATTCAAAAATTTCTTCCTCAGTATCTATCTCATTTCCTTTAGAATTTGTTTCATGCCACGAATTTTCAATATCATTACAATAAAATTCTCCATCATACTCTCCGATGTCAATATAAAAATCATTTATATGTTCGTCAAGAATTAATTTAAAATCACCTACTTCAACATTTGTATCATCAATTTCGTAGTTCGCATACCATTCTTCATTATTCCATTCGTCTTGATACCAATCTCTAATTGGCGGAATTACATGACCTTCAGAATTTTTAAGAATTGCATCACTTGCATCAGGAGGTGTTGTTGAACTCCATCTATCTTGATCAACTCTTATTCTTAGTCTAACATTAGTCTCACCATATGATGTTTGGGCTTCATCATTCCAATCATTCCTATCTTCACACCATGCATCAGATTCAATTCTAATATTCTCTAATTTTGCTTCATTTGCAATCCATCCTATTTCTTCTCTAACAAAATTTCCATATACAAATTCGGTCATTGCTGAAAAGTCAATCGTTGCTGGATCAAAACCTTCTTTTGGAGTAGCAATCGCAAGAATTCTAGATGCTGGACCATCTTCATCACTAAGAGCAATATTTGTTGTTTGCCCAGGACCAAGTTCTCCATTTAATTTTAATGAATCAGGATTATTTAGTATAATTCCTATATGCATTGCATTAGGAAATAATTCCATATCTTCGCTATCCTCATCCTCAGAATCAGGACAAAAAGTACCGTCTTCAGGAGCAGCCTCTCCTTCCCAAACCCAGTGCTCTTCATCCTCTCCATTTGCGACAAACCATCCGTCTTCAGGAGCAATATCCCCTTCATTAACATAGTAACAATCATCACTAGCCGCT
>CAZMJH010000069.1:0-6512 GCA_964566595.1 uncultured Candidatus Poseidoniales archaeon | reverse complement strand
TCAAATTCAATTTCCCCTCTCTCTAATAGTTCACCCGATGTATCATCAAGTAATACCCATTCAGCTCCTTTTGACCATATTAACAAACCTTCATCTATAATTTCCATTGAAGCAATAATATTTACATTTTCAAGTTTTTTCAACCATTTTATTTCCGGAATTCTCCATAATTCTTCAGAGTTGTGGGTGATACAATAAACGCCCCTTTTCCACGTACTAAATGCTACATATTCAGATCCTGCAACAATCCCTAAAGGTTCAGCATCAAGTATGTGCGACCATATGGCGCCTTTGACTTGTGATTGTGTATTATTTGTTAATTCAATTCTTAATTCTGAACGTGAAGGTCCATCCAATAAGTCTGAGTTTAAATTTATTGCAGCCATTCTAGCTATTAATAATTCTAAATCAATCCAACAGGCATAAAGTGTATTTTCGAATACAGTGGATAGAACAATTGGGGATGGAAATGGTAATTTATAGTCCGATTCAGATTCAAATTTTTCATTAAAAATTTGTAATTCACCATTAACACCAATTGCCAATAATCGGTTTTCACCAATCTCAATTAATTTTTGAGGAGGGAATTTAAGGGTACTGAACATATACCTCCCACTCTAATCTAATAGATAATCACTGAAGACGATACGCTATCATAGTAAACTAGTTGGGAGGGTCATGGTCGAGCCAGTAATTTTGATAATAATTGGTGGAGAAGACATTGCATCAACAAATCAGGCTAAATATTTATTAAAAAAATGTGAATGGCATATAGGTCCTTTAGTTGAGGGATTTAAAACATGGAGTAGAAAATTAGTACGCATGTGGTGGAGAGATGGGATTACGTTATATGAGGATGATTTAGAATTGAGATGGGAAGAAGAAACAGGTGAAAAAGTTTCAGAAGTAATATTTCCGAGTAGGCATGTGGCTGCATCTGGATTTCCATGTTTAACAATACATCCAATTGGAACGCCCCAATATGATCCTGGGGAAAACCCTCCTTTTGGTGGTAAATCTGGTGATGCACCACCACCGTCATCCAGAATGAGTGGATGGATGCAAGAATTAAAAAATCAAGTTGAAATATATAATTTAAAAGATGAATTTACGATTAGTTTTGAGACAACACATCATGGTCCGTGGATTAGTGTACCTTGTATGTTTATTGAGATTGGCTCTACAGAGGAAAAATGGGGGCATGAAATTGCGGCTTCAGCTCTTGCAGATGTGATAATAAAAGGTTTAAATTTAAATTCCGATGACCCGATTCCTATTGTGGAGCCTGAAAAAGTGGTACTATGTTTAGGTGGAGGTCATTATGCTCCCCTCCCAATGAGACTTTCAGATAAGGGGGTTGTCTTGGGGCATATGCTTGCAAATTATGCTTTGCAAATGGAAAAAAAGGAAGAAATTGCAAACCAAAAAACAACTATCCCAAAAGGAACATGGCAACAGGCGATTATGGCAGCATTTAATTCCACAAAACAAGCAAATCCTAATTCAGAGGTGTGGGCTTATTTGGATAGAAAATCATTCAAAGGATGGCAGAGGACAGCAATCATTCAGTTTTTAGAAGAACAAAAAATACCATTGGGAAGAACTGCAGACTTTTTACCTAAGTAAACAGAACCATCAAAGTTCTATTTCTATTCAGCACTTCATGGCAGGTGGTTTTTTTGGGAGAATAGTAGTTTCTATTTTACCCTGGATGCCGAAATTTACTGTAGGGTGGGTTGCAAGAAGGTATGTTGCTGGTAAAAATATTGAATCAGCAGTACGAGTGATGAAGAAATTAGGTCAACAATCAGCTTGTTCAACAATTGATGTATTAGGTGAAGAAATAAAATCTCTTGATGAAGCAAAATATTTTGTTGATGAATATAAAGCTGTAATTAAAGCAATAATTGATAACGATTTAGATGCAAACATTTCAATTAAACCAACTGCTTTTGGGTTGCTTTTAAATCGTGAAAAAGGATTAGAAAACATAACTGAAATATGTAGTATTGCTGCAGAAAATGATATTTTCGTCCGACTTGACATGGAGGATCATAGAGTTACACAAGACACCATTAATGTAGTTCTTGAAATGCATTCACGTGGCAAAACAAATGTGGGGTGCGTATTACAATCACGATTGTTTAGAACTAAAGGTGACATTGAATATTTATGTAAAAAACTTATTGGAACTGCGGATTTTAGATTGTGTAAAGGGATTTATCTTGAACCTTCAGAGATAGCACATGTAGAATATCAATCTATTGTAGATGCTTTTTGTTTAGACATAAATTCTGCTTTAGATTTAGATGCTTATGTAGGTATAGCAAGTCATGATTTACAAGTTATTAATCATGCAAAATATGCTTTAGAATTAAGAAATTTAGGCCCTGATAAAGAAGATGAAAGAAAAAACTCTCCTAAGAAGATGAAAGGAAAAGGGCCAGGATATGAATTTCAATTTCTTTTAGGTGTGAGGGGTAACATAAGAAGAAAATTAGCGCGGGATGGTCATCGTACGAGAGTTTATGTTCCATATGGAGAGCAATGGTATGAATATTCGATGCGAAGATTAAGGGAGAATCCTGATATTGCTTGGCATGTATTCAAAGCTATGCTATTCCCTTGGAGTAATAGAAGGTAGTCTTAGTTATCATACCTAGTTTTTTCAGGATTTGGATTGAATCCTAAAGATCCTTCTTTCCATGCTTGGCGGCGTTCTCTTGAAGTAGTTGGTTGTTTTCTCGGTGGAGGTGGTGGTTGGAGATAGATTCTTTTTATCTCACATGCTTCGAATTTTCCACGGAGTGTAGAACCACGAGAAGTATTTATTGAGCGAATTTTCCATTTTCTTCCTTCATGTTCAATAATGGATCCGGTAGAAAATATTCGTTCGGGTTCACAAATTAATAAACTTGGAATTGACTCATCACCCTCAGTCATTGTTATTTTAACTCTAACTTCATCATATCTAACTGCGGTAATTCTTCCTATTCGTTCAGGCAATGATTTTCTCATGAATTTTTTATGTGTTGATTCAAGAGAATTTATTTTCCATAATTTTTCATCATGTTCAAAAATATCTCCTGTGCGAAATAGTTCGTCTTCGTCTACTTCAATTTTCACACTCATACTTTCAGGACCTTCACTAAGTAAGAACGGTATTTTCACTGATTTTTCTGGACGAATGTGAATTTTATGAACTAAAGAACATACATTGCATTGAACTTTTACATCAATACCTTTACCAACTTCTCGTTTTTGAACAATTTCATGTTCTTGTACTTCATTACAAGTTGGACAAGTAACAACACAACTAGTTTCGGAACTATCCATTATTTGTAAGCCGTTAATAACGTCTATTTCAATGCCTTGGTAATGCGTAATGTTGAATATGTAAACACATTCGAATTAATATGGATGAACTACCAACAGAGCGAGACGCTTTTGCTTGGTTGTTAGGTGAAAATCTAGAATTTAAAAAAGAAGAGCCAAAAGTTGCTGCTGCAATCAGTGAGCAATTAATTCATATGGATTTACAATCTCATGATAAAGAGACACTTCGAAGAATTAGAGATGTGGCTATGAGGCACAAACCAAAAACTGTAATTGAAGTAGGGGGGGGAATAGGACACTTAACCTCATGGTTATTGGATAGTTTTTCAACATTTTCTGAATTTCCTCAATACACTATTGTAGAATCAGGAAATAAATTTGCGGCAATACTTTTGAGATTAACACAGCGATTTGATTCAAGAGAATGGACAAATGTATTGAGTATACGTTTTCAAGAATTAGCAGGGGAGTGCAATGCGTGGTTACTTTCCAATAAAGCATTGCTAAATAATCCCAATACGAAACTGACTAATGCACCAGCCGCATTACCTGCGGATTTAATTATCATTGATGTTGGTGAAAAAGAGCAAGTAGAGTGTATTGAAGATGCATTGAAATTGTTATCTCCTCATGGCCTTTTGTTAACAGTTGAACCTAGCGTTCCATTTGAAGGGGCATCAAATGAAGAAGCAGATTCGTTTCAATTATGGATGGATTTAATACGTGATATTCAAGACGATTTCCGCGTAGGATTTGTACCTTTAAAAAAATCCACATTAGTTGCAATTATGCCGAGGTAGTTCGGTTTATTAGACTATGAACTTGAAGTAATCCATATCCATAATAATCGTCATGTTCTTCAGAATTATTTTTTGGTTTACAACTTTCTTTAATCCATTGTTTGACGTTTTCAACAGCATCAGAATCTCCACCGGAAGAACCATCTCTTGAAAGATTTGGATTTGCTTGAAGCATTAATATAATCGCAGAAGAGACATATACTGTTGCTGCAGATGTGCCACTTGCAGTGCCATATGTTGCAGTACTAGGTTCATTAGATCCAGTATTTGTAGAGAGTAATACAGGTACACTTTCAGCAGGAGCCACTAATTCTGGTTTTTTATCTGGATCTTGCCTAGATAATTTTGGAGGAATTAATTGGAAATCATTACTGCCTTTACTACTACCACTCCAAATATCTCCTTCAATTCCAACCCCGCCTACACAAATCACATCTTCTTCACTACAAGGGCTATCTACGTCGTCATCTCCATCATCTTCACCATCATTTCCTGCGGCAGCAACAACATATATTCCTTCAGAAATCGCATCTGATGTAGCTGTTGCCACAGAATCACCCCCTAGAAAAGAGGGCGCAATTCCAGGAGCACCACCTAATGATAATGAAATAACATCAGCATTATTTGTTCTACACCAGTCTATTGCATTTGAAACAGCTTCATTACTTCCTGAACCATCTTTTGAAAGCGCTTTTGCAACCAATAATTCAACACCGCTGGCTAATCCGTTTAAGCCACCTTTTGCAACCATAATTCCAGCCATCATAGTTCCATGCCCATGGTCATCGTAAATATCAGTTCTAGAATTGATAAAATCCTTCCATCCTTTCAAATTAAGATGGTGAAGATCGGGATGAGTCAAGTCAATTCCGGAATCTACGATGCACGCTGTAACTCCATATCCATTCCATTCGATATTTGAGAACCCAACAAGGTTTTCATAATTTTGTTGACGACTGGTTAAGAAAGTTCCAGGGCCTATTAATTCATCATTCCACCAATTATTCCATGCAATATATATTATTCCAGAACCTAAAATCAACAGTATTACTGTGCATATTGCAATTATTGATTTTATGGCATTATCGTCAAAGCTATCCCATTCATCCTCAAGAATAGCATTGCTTGTCAGGGGGCCTTCAATAGTATCTGTAGATTTCGCAGTCAACACATATCCGAACTATTCTATTTTTTTAAACAGTTGTAATTTCTTAAAATATTAATTACCATGCATCTTGGTCATCTAGGTGCTTTAGGGCAGGTGAACTTACTCCACAATTCCCACAAGTAATTCGTGTTGGGATTTTAGATTTACATATCGGACAACTTGAATTTAAATTCCCTTCACCTTCACAATTTTCAACTATACATTTAAGGCGTGGCAAACCCTCTTTTCCTCTAAAGATGGGTGATGAAAAATTACATTCAGGACACTTTCCTTTCACTTCATTTTCTTCAATTTGCATATCGTCAACTTCTCTAGCCCTTTTTGATTTGATGGCAATATCTCCAGTCCCGAGCATTAATTGTGGATACCATAAAAGAATACAAAGTCCAAATACAGAAAAACTTCCCAATATGACGTAAAGAAATTGCCAAATAAAACTGCTATGAGGCCTAACAGCCACATAATGTGCTCCTGCCCACGAACTTAGGAACGCAATTGAACCCCAAATGCATAAAATTCCAATCCATCCTAAGAGACTGTGATCATACATTGATTCAGCCATAATTCTGGGATCATTATCGTGATGCCTTTCTTCAACATGTAAATCCCTCGTTTCAATAACTGCTCTTGAAAACACAAATCCAAAGAATATTGTTGCTAATAATCCACCTAATATTGTTGTAGCGCCTTCAGTACTAAATTCTGCGGGAAAATGTGGTGCACCTTGGTGAAATGCAATGGCGGTGATTGTTATACTAAACCACATAATGATTAAACTAACAGATTGTCCTTTCATTAATGGATAATACTCCCAGAGTCTGTAAATGAAATATATCCAGCAAATCATACTAAGTATTATTTGAAAAAAACTAACTGGACCAATTGCACTTAAACCATCCCCTAATGGAGTAATTCCAACTTTTAAATAATCTCCACCACTTTGCAATTCTCCATCAAATGTAATTGATCCAATTATAATGGCTAAAGTTCCAATTGCCACTGTGACATATTCAGAATTTGACCAAGTATTTCTTAATGTGTTTATCATGAAATAAATTTGTTTTCTTAATTCATCTATAATTGAGAATACGGGGTGTATGTTACTTAATTCTTTATTAAGTTCTACATACCTTAATTTGTGGAAATTTGTAATTTCAGGAGTGATATTTGCCCCCTCATCTGTTTCCGCCATATGCCTTCTCGCGTAT
>CAZMJH010000068.1:0-6574 GCA_964566595.1 uncultured Candidatus Poseidoniales archaeon | reverse complement strand
AATCGTTGCCCGATCTTGTCTTTGCATATTATAACCTTAAATAATGAACTATACAATGCCTACGGCTTAATGTATCGATATTATATGATTTTTGAAAACGCCCCTTTGGGTGCCGAATTATCTTCTCCATGTCTCCAAATTCTATCACTGATATCAGTATATAAATCTGCATAAGGATCTGTCTCTTCTTCTTCTTCTTCATCATTCATCTTTGCGAGAACTTTCTCACGTAATCCTTCTTTAAATTTCCAATAATGAATTCTCCATTCGCGACCATCCCACAATGTAGTTTCTTCAGATTCCGTAGTTAATAATTCATAATCTTGAAACATATAAAATAAATTTCTATCTGTGGGTTCCAAAGCATTATCGATAATTCTATCATAATATCCAAAGAAACCTAACGCATGCTCAGCCATTCCTTCTGCAACAAGTGGTTCCATTTCAGCATCAATATTTTGACGTATGGCTTCAGTTAATTCATGTATTGCAAGTCCCATCTAAGCACCTCTAAGGCGGAGATTTAATCCGTCCGACATTATAGTATGTGAAGGCCCTGATTTATCAACAATTGTATTATTTTCATCAATTTACCTCAAATATTGCCCACCGAGAGTATTATTTTCTCAACTTTACCAAGTATGTTTGAGCGTATGAGTGCCGATGCTATTATTGGAAATTTTTTGGGGCTTCCTGAAACTGATGAAAAACCCGATATTATAATTGCATCAATTCCTTATGAATTAACTACCTCTTATGGCCAAGGTACAGAATATGGTCCTGCTGCATGTATTGAAGCAAGTACACAAGTTGAACTTTATGATGATTTATTAAAAGATAATTTGCCAGCTGGTGCGATATTACGTACAGTTACTCCTTGGGATGGCATAGGTGACACATTACATGAGCAATTAAATGGAATTACAAAATATGCTAAAGAACAATTTTCAAGTAATGCTTTTCCTATATTTCTTGGAGGGGAACATGGAATTCTTCCTGCCATAATTAAAGCTATAGATGAACCTGTAACAATAGTTCAAATTGATGCACATGCAGATTTAAGAGATGAATTAGATGGTGAAGAGTTTTCACACGCATGTGCTGCTGCAAGAGCATTGGATTTAGGAGCAATTGGATTATATCAACTCGGAATTAGGGCCTACTCTAAGGAAGAATTAGAAAAAATAAATTCTGATGATAGAATTAAGACATGGTTTTGTAAAGATGTCATGAACCCTTGTACGGGGGAAAAATATTGGAATGAGTGGATTTTTGAAATTTCAAAAATTAAAGGACCAGTACATCTCACAATTGATATTGATGGATTAGATGGATCAATAGTCCCTGCTACGGGAACCCCTGTTCCTGGGGGATTATCCTTTTGGCATGCAATTCAAACTATTGAAACATTAATTGAACAATGTAATGTTATTAGTGCTGATGTAAATGAAATTGTTCCACAAAAAGATTCAAATCTAACCCAATTTACAGCAGCAATGCTAGTAACAAAAATTATCGCTGCAAGAATAAATAAGATAAAATCGGGTGATTAAAATGAATAGTACACATAAAGGGGAACATGTTGTTATTGATTATACTGGAGCAAAAAATGCTAATGGAAATTCAATTTTAAAAATTCTAGAAACAGTTATTGACAAATCAGGTGCAAGAAGGGTTCATTCCCATGTAGAAAATTTTGATGGCAGTGTTTCTCCTTTAGGATTTGCTGCAGTTGTATTAATTGATGAAAGTCATGTTTCTGCGCATTGTTATTCTGAATCAGGGGTATTGGCAATTGATATATTCACTTGTGGAAATACAAAACCAATCCCCATTGCAAATGAAATTGAAAATGAATTATACAAAATCTTACCCAATTTAAAAATACAAAATAAAAAAGTAATTCCACGATTTACAACATTACCTAAAAACAAAAATAATGTGCGGGATTTTGTCGATTATCATTTTCACCATTTTAATGCAGGAGAACTACGTAAATGTGCAATTAGTTTGAAAAAATTTCTAGAATCTGATGGAAAATTAATGATTACATTAGCTGGTGCCATGAGTACCGCTGAAATTGGTAAATCACTAACTCCTTTAATTAAAGCAGGAAAGGTGCATGCAATAACTTGTACTGGTGCAAATATTGAAGAAGATGTGTTTAATTTAGTTGCACAAAAATCTTACAAAAAAATCTCAAATTGGAGAACTCTTTCAATTGATGATGAAAAAAAACTATTTGACGAGGGATATAATAGAATTACAGATGTATGTATTCCTGAAAATGAAGCAATAAGGTACATTGAGTCTAAAATACTTAAACAATGGAAATCAAAATCTGCGTTTCCTCATGAACATATTTTTGCAATAATTGATGATTTAGAAACTGATATTCCAACTTCAAATTCATGGGTTGTAGCTGCAAAAGAAGCAAATATTCCACTCTATATTCCTGGATGGGAAGATTCGACTCTTGGAAATATTTTTGCAGCACATTGTCTTTCAAATAATTGTGAAATTAATGCTATTAAGAATGGTACAGAATATATGTTACATCTCGCCAATTGGTATAAAAATTCCAAAGAGCCTGTAGGCATTCTACAAATTGGTGGAGGTATTGCTGGAGATTTCCCAATATGTGTAGTTCCATTATTAAAACAAGATTTGAATGAGGATGTACCATTATGGGGTTGGTTTGCACAAATCAGTGAATCTAAAGCATCTTATGGTGGATATTCTGGAGCATTACCAAGTGAAAAAATTACTTGGGGAAAATTATCTACTGAAACTCCAATGCATATAATTGAAAGCGATGCTACAATTGTCGCCCCAATATTATTCTCATATATTTTAGATTAATTTTATTTATTTACCAAAGGATTGATTTGCAATGCCGAAATTTCCGTGTTATGGCGTGGTGGTATTGGTTACTTATTGGACTTGGATTATTGATTCTAAGCATGCCTATTTCAATGTGGTACATCAAAGTAGCTCCACGTAAACCAACCAATGAAGGTGATTGGGTTTCTGATAATGCAAAAACCGCATCTTCTTCCATAAAGAATCGTATTATAAAAATAAAAAATGTTCGAGATTTTACGTGGAGAAGTTCAAAAGATCATGATATTAAATGGAATGAAGAAACCTATGATTTAGATGATTTAGTAGGGCTTTATTATATTGTAGAATATATACATAAATTTAGGGCTTTAGCACATACAATGATTACATTTGAATTTAAAAATAATAGATTTCTAACATGTTCTTTTGAAGTTCGTAGAAAAAAAGGACAAAAATTTCACCCATGGACTGGTTTATGGAGGAGTTTTACATTAATTCAAATTTGGGCAACAGAACATGATTTATTATGGCTTAGGACAAATTTAAGAAAAAATGAGACGTACCTTTTCCCTTGTGCTACCTTACCAGAAAAAAGAGAAGCTATGTTAATACAATTATGTAATAGAACAAATCAATTAGCTGAAAAACCTGAATTTTATCATACATTAGCAAAATCTTGTACAACTTCATTAATTAGAGAAGCAAATATTGTAACTCCAGGAAAAATTCCTTTCAGTATGGGGGAAATTATGCCGGGATATAGTATCAAACCAGCAATTAAATTTGGAGTAATACAAGATTTAGGAGGATATGAAAAAACAAAGGAACTAGCTAGAATTGATAAAATCGCTTCTAAATTAAATTCTCAAGAAGGTTATTCAATAGCGATTAGGAAAAATTTGAAAGGTAATTTTACTCATCCCAAATAAGTAAACTTATTCGTATTTATGCATATAATTGAATACATGTGATTCCTCTTTCGAAAGTCCAGGATACTTTTTCATATCTTTTACAGAATTCCAACGTTTCATGAATACTTGATTTTCCCAATCTGTCATTACCATAGGACGAATATATGATGACCGACAAACGGCTCTCGTATTTCCAAGATCACCTGCCACAGTATCAATTACTGCCAACATTGATGCTAAACGTTCTTTTTCATTAGAACCTGGAATTTTATTTTTTTTAGCTAACTTTGAAAGTCCATTTGCTTTTTTAAGATTTACACCTTTCCAACGTATCATCGGATCCATTTCAAACTCTATAACTTCTTTTTTCTTTTTTGCTTTTTCCAATAAATCCGGAATTTGATTTATTTCCTCTTCTGTTGCTTCAGATATTAATGCCAAACGATGTGCTGTTTTCCAAGATGCTGCCCAAGTACGAAAATCTTTAGCAGTATATTTCGTTTCTTCATCAGTACATGCATCAAGATATTCATTGATATGTTCTGCCTTAAGATCTCTGTGTTTTCCATTTTCATCAAGATACATAAACAAGTCCTGTTCATCATCATCACCTCCAACTTTTTTAGATTCTTCGATCATTGAGACAAGGTCATCATCGATTATGAGTAATCTCCATTTTTTACCGGATTTTCCCATAAAATCAAAAATTGCATCAATTTCACCTTCAATTGGGTCTTCTTTTAACAAATCAAGATGGGCTTCTTTAATTGTAGTTAATCCGTAAGAATCATTCTCTTTTGCATATTGATCAGAACCTACCCGAATATGATATAAATCCATTAATCTTATGACTAATGCCGCAGATTTGTATTTAGGCATACCTTCTACAGCTAAATCATCCTCGACTCTAGCTCTTATTTCAACAAGTCCTACAACAGCAAATTCATCAATTCCTGAAAATTTAATATCTGCTTTTACAGCATTCCATTCAGGATGATAACGATATTGAAGTCTTCCTTTGGCATCTTTTCCAGTTGCTTGAATATGTCCTCTCTCATTTGGATCAAACCATACATCAATCCATGCTGGAGGAACTGCTAACAAGTTGAAGCCATTTATTCGCTCTTCATCTTCAAGTTGTTCTCCAGTAGGCATGAAATAATTCCAATACATTGTTTCTTTTTTACCTTCTTCTTGTGGTGGAACTACTACTTTTTGACGAGTTATTCCCTTTACACTTCTATCACTAATAACTAATCCAGCCAATTTGGCCGCCATGCTGGAATCGGTCTTCACAAACTCCCGTTTAATTACACAGTTGAAATAATTAGTTATCCGAATAACAATTATTTCCTGACCATGAATATTGATCTAAATATGAAATTAACTCCGATAATCTCTCAAAATTAACGCCTAAATCCCCTATACCCAACCTGCTTTGACTTTGCAATATAACTACAGTGAGATTACTGTCTTCTAAACAACCTGTATTCACAAAAACATCATCTGGAAAAAATAGATAATCAGTATTATCTTTTATGTGTAAAAAATATTTTTCTGTATTTTCATCATATTGACTGGATAATATTTTTCCTCCTCTTTCTTCAGAAAACCATTTAGAAATTACTTCTCTAACTTCTAAAGAGGATGCTAAAAGTTCTGGAGATTCTAGATAATTATACCTGTAAGAAGTATCATCTGTAGCGACTCTTACGCAATTGCCGCTATTCATCGGACAATTTTCAGGCATACTTTCAATCACGGGATTAGGTGCTGCTACTTGTATTAAAAATACAACTACAACCCATAAAGCGAAGGCCCTCAAAATCATATTAGTAATTCGTTTTTTAACAGATTTTATTTTAACCATTAAAGCACCAATTTGTTTTATGATTCAAATTCTTCTGGTCTAAGTCTTAACCATGTTTCTGCTAAAAATATTAACAAATAAATTGAACCAAGCCACATTGCTGGTTTTACAATTACATCTAATCCATAACTATCTAATCCCATTGGAAGATAACTTAACGCATCTTCCATTGTAATTACTGTAGAAGCTGTTGTTAAAATTACTATCATCATAAAAAACAACAAACTAAAGAAATCTAAAATCCAACGAATTCCTTCCATTACTGAACGACTAGATGCTTTCATTTGATTTATCTCTGCTCCAGTTACAACACTTGTTAATCCACTAACACTTGATTGCATTAAACTTATCAAATCTCGGCCACCTTTCCATTCCATTTTCCCCAATCTAAATCTATTAATAAATTCAATTATTACAAACAATAATACCCATATTACTGCCATTTCAAGCAATGGTTCTGCTCCTCTTAAATCCGGACCATTTTCCCCAGAAGACCAAATAAATAATCCAACTAACCAACCTGTCATAAAATATTGTGTCAAACGTGAAAAACGTGACAATTTTTGTTTTAATTCACGATCATGTCCAAGAAATGCCTCAAGAATTACCACCAATAATACAGACATTCCTAATATTAATGCAATTAAAACCCACCATCCATTATTTGCCGGTTCCCTATCGATGAAACCAAGTAATAATGAAACCATAGTCCAAGCAATAACAACTGTAGATGCAAGATTTGTTATTGCTTGCATAACATACAAAGGATCATGACTATCTCTTAAAACGGATAAACCACCAACTAACCTTACTTCAAAGGCTTCTGCTTCTTCTGCTTCTTCTGCTTCTTCTGCTTCTGCTTCTGCTGCTGCTTCTTCTGCTTCTTCTGCTTCTTCTTTTTCTTCTTCTTCTGCTTCTTCTTCTTCTACTTCATCATCTTCTTCTGCAT
>CAZMJH010000067.1:0-6583 GCA_964566595.1 uncultured Candidatus Poseidoniales archaeon | reverse complement strand
GTATTCGAATATTGTGGAACAAATTTACCTAATTGGAATACAATTAGTGTTAGTGGATATCATATAAGGGAGGCAGGATCCACAGCAGTACAAGAAGTCGCATATACATTGGCAAATGGTATAGCTTACATAGATGCAGCAATTAATAAAGGACTGGATATTGATGATTTTGCACCTCAAATTTCATTTTTCTTTAATTGCCATAATGATTTTTTTGAGGAAATATCTAAATTTAGAGCAGCAAGAAAATTATGGTTTGATCTTGTTCAAAAATATAATCCTAAAAACCCTAAAAGTAGTATTTTGAGATTTCATACTCAGGTTGCAGGGGTGTCATTAACTGCCCAACAACCACATAATAATATTTCAAGAGTTACAATCCAAGCACTAGCTTCTGTTTGTGGGGGAACTCAATCACTTCATACTAATTCATTTGACGAGGCAATTGGATTACCTACAGAAAAAAGTGCTACTATTGCACTTAGGACTCAACAAATTATAGCAGAAGAATCAGGAGTTGCAAACACAGCTGACCCTTTAGGTGGTTCTTATTTGGTCGAGGGTTTAACAGCAAAAATATATGCTTCTGCAATGGAAGAAATTGAAAAAATCATTGAATTGGGTGGAAGTATGGTGGCAATTGAAAATGGTTATCAACAAAGGGAAATTCATAAAGCGGCATTCGAATATCAAAAAGAGATTGAAACAGGAGTTAGGAATATAATTGGAGTAAATTATGCATGTGGTGATGAAGTTGAAGAATCATCTATACAACTAATTGATTCTGAAATTAGAAATTTACAAATAAAAAATATTTCTGAAATTATTTCAAAAAGAAATGAAGATTTATGTGTAAAATTACTTTCAGATATTAAAAAAATATCTGCAACTGATGAAAATTTATTTCCAAAGGTAATTGATGCAGTTAAAGCAAGATGTACAATTGGGGAAATTGTTAATGCAATGAAGGAAGTTTTTGGAGATTATCATCCTCCAAGTGGGTTTTAGGTGAAAATATGGATGAAAAAAATAATTTTAACATTCTAGGGATTGATCACATAGGCATAGCAACAAATTCCTTAGATTTAGGAAGTGAATTCTGGAAAATAATTGGATTGGTGTCGAATCACACAGATGAAATAGTTGAAGAGCAAGGTGTAAAAATTCGTTTCTTTGAATTTAATAATACTGAAGCAAAAAAAATCTCAGCTACTAGAATTGAATTATTAGAACCCACTGGTGAAGACACTCCTATTGGTAAGTTCATATCAAAAAGAGGAGAGGGGATTCAACAAATTTGTCTAGAAGTAGATGGTTTGGAAAGTTTGCTTGAGCATTTAAAGTCAAAAGGTATTGTTCTAATTGATGATGTGCCAAGAAAAGGTGCTAATGGGGCATTAATTGCATTTGTTCATCCTAAGAGTACTGGGGGAGTATTAGTTGAATTGTCAGAGCATTAATTTAATTCCCAATATTAAATATCATCTAGAATAGCATTTTAATTGAAATATAGATGATTGTTATTATAAATATTAGGGGTGAGGGGCTAATATTGGAGGAATCATAAATGTTTAATGCCATTGTTGAAGAAGAGGAAGAAAACGCTGAAATTGAAGTGGATGATGAAAAAAGTAAGGAACTTAAGGAAAAATTAGCCCAAAGTATTGATGAATTAAAAACTGAACTCAAAGAAACATTGGCTGAAAGTCTTAGTGCAATTGCAGTTGATGATTCAGAGCCTAATAAGGAGAAAAAATCAATTTGGAGTATAGCGTTATTTGGAGTAACATTTTCTGTTAGTTTGTTATTTTCAATGGTAATGTCCGTATTTGTTTACTTTAATGCAATACTTGGAATATTCCCAGGAGGTTTATTAGGAACAAGTAATTTTGGAGATAAGTTGTATTATTATGTATTTTTTGAAAAAATATTGGGCACATATCCAGATTCAACTGCATTTGTTAGGCCCACATGGGAATTTGCAGGATCATTAACTTTACAGGATTTTATTTTGTTAGGTTTATCTGGTTTATTTTTATTGTTGACATTTATTAAATTGGAGTTAAGAGGTTTTAGATTATTTTCAAAAGGAGAAGCAGTTGAAAATGCTAGTGAGGGAACAGAAGATGTATTCAAGTCCTCAAAAGTATTAGTCTTTATTATCTTAATAATGTATATTTTAACTATAATTGGTGCACTTACTATAGATCATAGAGTTGATGAAGATGATACATTTACATTGGCGTCAGGAGAGGATTATCTGATTGAATTAGATAACGTCCATACCATTTCATGGCAAACTAAAGTGATAGATATTGGGGAAAATAGCACCTATTCTGTAGTTGTATTGAGTGATTCACAGTGTGAAAGATATAAATCTGGAAATTCATATATTGTTGAAGATATGTTTTCTAAGGAGCAATTGGTGTCAAGTTCTGGAATAGATCCTAAAAGAGAATCATCAACTGGGAATTATTGTATTGCATTAAGTTCAGATGAAGGTTCCGAATCAACAATGACAATTAGATATAAAGTTCAAGCATCTTAATTTAAGATTGTAGACATGTTTAGCCGATATAATTGAGAACAGAATCATTACTTAGGAGTTATTGCACCTCAAATAGGGAGGGTGTGGCACTATGGTCAATTATGGGTTTGTAATAGATAATCGTAAGTGTATAGGGTGCCATGCATGCACTGTTGCCTGTAAGTCTGAACATGATGTACCCATTGGAGTTAATAGAACTCATGTAAAGTATATTGAAAAGGGAAAATATCCCGAGGTGACAAGAGAATTTTCTGTTCACAGGTGTAATCATTGTGAAGATTCACCTTGTACCACAATATGCCCTACTACTGCACTTTTTACAAGAGATGATGGGATTGTAGATTTTGATGAAGATAGATGTATCGGTTGTAAATCATGCATGCAGGCATGTCCTTATGATGCACTATATATCAATCCAGATAAAGGGACTGCTGCAAAATGTAACTATTGTGCACATAGAATTGAAAATTCATACGAACCTGCTTGTGTGATAGTATGCCCCGTAGAGGCGATAATTTCTGGTGATTTAGAAGACACTAATTCATCGATTTCAGAATTATTATATGAGCATGAAACGGTAGTGCGTAAACCTGAATCTGGTGCTAAACCTAATGTTTTTTATATTGAAACAAGTGAAGAAATGCTTGACCCCAAAGCAACGAGTAGAGATGGATCCTACCTTTGGACAGAACAAGTAACAGGCGTGGGGCATTTTGCAAAATATGCAGATAAGTTATTGAATTCAGCTGACACTAATTCAATGATAGTTCAATTAGCATTAGAAAGAAAAGCCAAAGATGCAGCACCACGTGATCAGGCTATAATTCGTGATGTGATGGAAAAATTAGATGATGATGCTGGCCGTCCAAAACGATCTTATGACCAACCATCTAAAGGAATTCTTTGGGGTTATGAAGTATCTGCATATATTTGGACCAAGGCTATAGCCTCTGGAACATACTTAATTGCTATGATTGCCATGTTCTTAGGATATATTGAGATAAATGATCAATTATGGTTGGAAATAATTTCAATTGGGATAGTATTTCTTGCACTTACTGGTATACTCCTGATTAAAGATCTGGATAGACCAGAAAGATTTCTTTATGTGTTGCTAAGACCAAATTGGGATTCTTGGCTTGTAAAAGGAGCATATATTTTAGCTTTTTATGGAGGAATACTCTCTGTAAGTTTTATCATAATTATTTTTGATATCAATAGAGATATTTTAACATATTTAGCATATTTTGGTATCCCTTTATCTGCGTTAAGTGGTGTTTATACGGCATGGTTATTTCAACAGGCTAAAGCAAGATCGTGGGCAAATGATAGATTTTTATCTTTAAAATATATGATTGAAACTATCATAATTGGAATAATCACATTAATGATGGTATTAAGAAAAGATATATTTTATATTTTAGCAGGAATCTTACTTCTTGGAATCTTATTGTATCATATCAATAAAGGTGTATTTAAAGCACAAATGGAGACTTTACATTGAGGTGGAATTATGGCTAAAACATTTATAGAAAAAATTGCGCAAAAATTCCGAATAATTCCTAACTTAGATAGAAAAACTGCATTAGTTAATAATACACCTTTGCGTAAATACCCCTCTCCTGAAAATTGGAATGAACATGTTGAATTAGATGCTAATGCATGGCCAAAAAGAGTTGAAAAACGTTATTCTATAGTTCCAACTACTTGTTTTAATTGTGAATCAGCATGCGGTCTTTTAGCATATGTAAATAAAGACTCAGGAGAAGTATCTAAATTTGAAGGAAATCCTCACCATCCAGGAAGTAGAGGGAGGAATTGTGCTAAAGGACCGGCTACGATAAACCAAATTCAAGATACTGAAAGAATTCTATATCCTATGCGTAGAGTCGGAAAAAGAGGTGATGGTAACTGGGAAAGAATTACATGGGAAAACGCTCTTGATGAAATTGCAGGAAAGATTAGAAAATCCCTGAAAACAGGAGCAGTTGACAAGGTTGTTTATCATGTTGGAAGGCCCGGCCATGAAGGTTATGCAAATCGTGTATTGAAAGCATGGGGTGTTGATGGCCATAATTCGCATACTAATATTTGCTCAGCAGGTGCACGTATGGGTTATGCTCTTTGGCATAAATTTGATCGACCCAGCCCCGATCATACGAATGCAAAAGTAATTCTTTTAACTTCATCTCATTTAGAAACTGGACATTATTTTAATCCACATGCACAACGTATTCTTGAAGGGATGATGGATGGAGCAAAATTAATTGTAATTGATCCTCGACTTTCAAATACTGCTGCAATGGCAAATCATTGGTTGCCTACTTGGCCAGGTTCTGAGCCAGCATTATTTCTTTGTTGGGCAAAAATGATTTTAGAAAAAGGAACGTATGATAGGGATTTTCTTGAAAATCAAGTTAACTGGAATGAATGGATGGAAGCTGAGCATTCAAACGAACCATGTAAATTTGAAAGGTTCATAGAACTCTTGATAGAGGAATATGCAGAATATACTCCTGAATTTGCAGCTAATGAATGTAAGGTTCCTGTTGAACAAATTATCGAAGTAGGCGATATTATTGCCGAGGCAGGTTCACAATTATGTACTCATGTATGGAGAAGTGCGGCCATTGGAAATCTTGGAGGATGGCAGGTTTCAAGAACTCTTCATTTTCTAAATGTATTAACAGGTTCAGTTGGCACCGTTGGAGGAACCTCTCCAAATGCTTGGTCTAAATTTAAACCAGAATTATTTGATGTACCTCCAGATCCAGATGGTTGGAATGAATTACATTTTCCACCAGAATACACACTTGCGCATTATGAAATGAGCCATATTCTTCCTCATTTGGTTAAAGATGGAAGGGGGAGTATGGACGTATATTTTACAAGGGTTTTCAATCCTGTATGGACTTATCCCGATGGTTTTTCATGGATCGATATGTTACAAAATGAAGAATCAATAGGATGCCATATAGCTTTGACACCTACTTGGAATGAAACTGCATTTTTTGCAGATTATGTTTTACCTATGGGTCATGCTTCAGAGAGGCATGATGTCAATTCTTATGCCACATCTTCAGGAAAATGGGTTGCTTTTCGTCAACCGGTTTTAAGAGAATATGCGCGTCGTGAAGGTAATGAAATTGAATTTACACATGAAGTAAATCCAGGAGAAGTTTGGGAAGAAGATGAATTTTGGATAGAATTATCTTGGAAAATTGATGATGGTACAATGGGAATTCGTGAACATTTTATGAGCCCTTATCGGGAAGGTAAAAAAATTACAATTGATGAATATTATCAATATCTTTTCGATAGAGTGCCAGGTCTTCCTGAAGCGGCAGCAGCCGAAGGAACAGATTCACTTGGATATATGCGTAAACATGGTGCATTTTTAATTGAAGAATCAACTTATAAAAAATATATAGAAGATGGTTGGCCAACACCTAGTGGAAAACAGGAATTTTATTCAAAAACAATGATTGAATTTGGTTATCCTGAACATTCAATACCACATTATAGGCAAAAAAGCCATGTTCATCCTGATAATTTAACAAAGGACAATGAATATTGTTTATTGCCCAATTTCCGTTTACCTCAACATATACATTCACGTTCTGCAAATGCTAAATGGTTAGTAGAAATAGCACATCGCAACCCTATCTGGATACATCCTAAAGATGCTAAAAAATTAGGAGTAAGTGAGGGAGAATTATTGAAAATTGAAACCGAAATTGGTTGGTTTGTAGATAAAGTCTGGGTTACTGAGGGAATAAAGCCTGGTGTTGTAGGGTGTTCACATCATATTGGTCGGTGGAGAAGAGAACAAGATCAAGGAAATCGTTTTTTGACAAATACAGTGTCTATTGAAAACCATGGAGGGGGTAAGATGCGTATGAAAACAATCAGTGGTATTGAGCCATGGAAATCAAAAGATTCTGATACAAATAGAATTTGGTGGAGGGATGGAGGAGTTCACCAGAATATCACTCATGCTGTGCAACCTGATCCTATTTCAGGTTCTCATTGCTG
>CAZMJH010000066.1:0-6659 GCA_964566595.1 uncultured Candidatus Poseidoniales archaeon | reverse complement strand
GCCAAGGAACATGAGCCAATCGAATTATTTTATTTGGCAAAATCTCCTCTTTAAGTTCTTCTTGAAGGCCAATTAATTTATTATCATAATTCACAGACATCTCATCCCCTCATTTTGCCGCAGAGCGGCTGCATCCCTGCCTAATAGGCAACTTCGGTCGGATATCAGAGGTTTTGAATGCTTCGCGTGAATTAGTTAAAAAATGACATTATTATGATGTTTCATAATTTTCCACATTTTCAGAACTATTAAATTTTTCACGATTGTTGTAATTTTCAAAGTTTAATATGTTTTTTAACTTAATTCTTAATTGATGTAAATCTCCATAGCATATCAAAATATCATTATATCTCAACCGCAAATTATAATCTGGATTCCAAACTAATTGTCGTGATCTTGATAATGCAAATGCAGGAGTTTCAGAATCATTGAAAATATTATTTATTTTTTCACCTACTAGCCATGGATGATTTACTAAATGTATTGGTAAAATTCCATGACCAGGCACAGTTAGTAACAATTGATCCATGCTTACTTTTGCAAATTGAGCATCTTCTTCTAGAAAATCAATTATTTTTTCAGCAACATTAATTCCGGATGCCATTTCAATACCTTCTAGACCTGGTGAAGAATTTATTTCGAGTACCAATGGGCCATTTTTACCTTCTAACAAATCAACACCAGCAATATTAAGCCCCAAAACTCTTGCAGCACGAAGTGCAACTTCTTCATATTCAGGAGATAAATCAACAGATTCAACAGTACCATTTAGATGAAAATTAGAACGAAATTCTCTTCCTCTAGCACGGCGTCTCATACATGCTACAACTTTATCTCCAACAACTAATGCACGAATATCTGTACCATGGCTTTCATGAATATATTGCTGAATTAAAACTTCATGTTCTAAATCTAATAATGCTGATACTAAACCACTTGCTTCTTTATACCCATGACGTAAATAAACTCCACGCCCTTGTGTACCTTCTGAAACTTTTATTACAACAGGAAGTCCTCCTACAATATCTATTGCACGTTCAACATCATTGATATTACGTACATATGCAGTACGTGGAATTGGCACATTATTTCTACCAAGAATTTGTGCAGCTAGTAATTTATTTCTACTTTGTCTAATTCCTTCGCTAGCATTTGCTGTGTAAATATCCAATTGTTCAAATTGTTTCAATAATGCAACACCATGTGAAGTAATAGAATGACCAATTCTAGGTAAAATTGCATCGAAATTAACTTTATTTCCTTTGTGTAATATTTGTGGTGAATTTTTACAGATTGATAATGTAAATTGCAATGGATCCAAAATAGTTGTTTCAAATCCTCTTTTTAATGCCTCTTCTTGCAATCTCCTTGTGCTATATAAACGCGGACCACGAGAAAGAATAGCTAATCGCAACTTGACCCCACCCGTATTATGGGTAAACTTATCCTTTTTCAGTACTTGGGTAATTCTATAAGGTGTAAAACCGTATATTGAAGCGAACTTTTTAGCAACAGATTTGAAAGGCTAGCAATGTCCCAACAATACTGGAACAGATGCCAGAACATGACAAACCTAGTGTGGATTTACCTTCATCGTCACTTTCACACAAAGAATTACGTATGCTTTGTTTAGATTCAGATTTACCAATTTCAGGAAAAAAATCAGTTTTGGTAGAACGACTATTAGATGCTGGCCTTTCTTGGGAAGAGGCGGGTTTAGAATCAATAGAAGAAATAGAAGATGCAGAAATTATTTCAAATGAAGACGAACTTATTTTAGAAGAAACAGAACCAATTGAAAGTGAAACACTTATTGCGGAAATTAATGAAAAAATTGAAGAAGAAATCGAAGAAGAAATCGAAGAAGAAATTGAAGAAGAAATTGAAGAAGAAATTTTTGAAGCAGAAATCATTGATGAAGAAACTTTACCAGTTATTAGCAAATTAACCTATAAAGAAGAATATAGTGAAAAGTTATTTTCCAAATTAACAGAACCAAAAGTAATGCTTACTTTTCTTATTATTGGTGTATTAATTGGTAGTCTTGGTTGGTATATTTATTCCCAACCAGATCCCTTTTCACCAGATAAATTAAGGTATGGAGATTCGATGGATTTTTCAATTAGTAGTGGACATTTACAAATTGAAGGAGATGAGTTAGTTGAACAAATTGCTAAACAATTAGGTGCTGAAGATCAGATGTGTGGTAAAATAGAAATTGATTATGTTGGCTCTGGTAGTGTTTCAGTAATAGAAGGAAAAAGTATTGAGATTAGCAATCAGGAAGATAATTCTAAATTAGGTGCAGTTCAACAAAAGGGACCGTTTGGAGAGACTTGGTTAACTTTAGAACAACGTTATGAATATGACTTTGATGATATTGATATTGAAACGAATACACCTCTAGCGAATAAATGTAGTGAGACTACTCTTGGGACTTTAAATGATAATCAAGCTAATATTTATGTAGATTCTTGGACAGAACTTCGTAACCAAGAATTACTAAGAGCAGATATAGGTTATGTGTTTCAAGGTGGAGATTTGGGGTCATTAAGTGGTCAAACAGTTACATATGGAGTAGAAAATTTTGGTGATGTTTTGCAAAATTGGTTGCCAGGAATTTCTTTGGCATTTGCACCAATTGAATTAGATAAATTATTAGATGGAGCATTTCTTTCTGAGGGTGTTAGTGGAGAAAAATGGAATTGGAATTGGAGTGTTTCGGGAATTGATGAAGTTGCTGGAAAAGAAACATGGAGAATTTATCTTGAAAATACTGAAATTAGTGAGAAATGTTTTGGTTCAGCAAAAATTAATCTGTGGGCTTCCAAAGATTCACCTTGGCCAATAAAACAATATGTGGATTTAAGAATTTCTAATTTTGATGAAGATCGTACTTCGTGTACTAAATCAATTTGGGAGGAAGCTGCATCGGCATTTCTTGATATTGAAATTCCACAAGGTTCATTTAATTTACAAATGTTAATGATGGAAACATCTTCTGAATCTGGAGGGGATTTAGTTGATTGGAAAGAAACTTATTCTAACAGACCATCTCCCGGACAGGGACATCTTAATCCAACACATAATTGGAAAAATGATGGAGTTCACATGCCTGATAATTCAATATTTAGGAATCATACAATTGAAGATACAATAAATTGCATTAATGAAACAAATCCCGAATCAGAATTAATTTCTGCATTAAATGCTGGAGGATATATTTGGAGAGCTATTGACGACAGATCTCAAAATTCAATTACACATTGGAATTTTAGTTGGGTTGATCCTGCAGGTCAAAGTGGTTGGAATTATATTGAAATTAGAGATAATTTTTCAGGAGAGGGGCATTCTTGTGAAATTGATGACGCGGGATTATATGAATCACAATCAATTGAATACAATAGTGATTCAATAAGTATAACAAATTCATTATCAGAATTAGAAAATAGAATTTTAGATTCTAATAAATTTCCTGAATTGTCAGGTTCTAATGGAATAATAGCACCAAATGGAGAATTAAATAGTGATACACAAGTAGGTTATCTTGTTATCACTCCTACGGAAAATTTAGATAATTTACTTGATTTAATTAATAGAGATGATGGAACTGTAAGTTTTGATATACATCGAACATATGAAGAAGATGGATGGGACAAATCAATAGAATTATTGGTTGATGCAACAAATGGAAGAATTATTGGTTGGAAGCAATCATCTGTAAAGGAGGGATGATAGATAAAATGCCTAAAAAGAAATTATCGAAAGGATTTGATGATTTATTTTCTCAAAATGAAACAGATCTATCATTTCTTGATACATATGGTAAAGTGAATTCTGAAGGTGTAGAGGGCCTACCAGAATCAACTACAAACATTCAAAATTCAGATGAATTGTTTGATGTGATTGTTAGATTTTTAAAATCAGAACAAATTGATTTTAAATTAACTAAAAAGAAAATTTCTATTGATAATTTTTTCTTGATGACTAACAATAAGAATAAAATTAAAATTAAAATAAATTCTAAAAAATGTTGTTTACCTGTAGTGCCAAGTGATTTAATGGCACCAGGGTTTATCGAATCAAATTTGTCTAAAGATATACTATCTTGTTCAGTAACAATTGCTTCATGGGGAATTGGTTCTAAACGATTCATTTCAAGAATGATTGAATTTTATAGATTACATTATTGATTTCTTCGAATAAAGGAAGTTGCCAAAGCGAATGACAAAAGTGCAGTAATTACTGGAAATCCACTAATGTTTTCTTCCAAATTATTGATTTCTTCACCACAAGTTATTTCATCAAAATTATTTATTAAAGTTTGATTTTCCATAATTTCCCAACATGTGCTCCAAACTTTAGCATATCCATCAGAACGTTCAGGAATAAGTAATTCAGACTCATTTTCATAGATTATGTGAATTCTCCAATTTACATATGAATGTTTTTCTAAAGTAGTAATTGATGCTGTCCAGCTGACATTATTTTCACTGGTCATATCAATAGTTTGGGGGGCATGACATAGTATTGGATCATAAATACAAATTTGAGTTTCCAATTTTAGATGTGAAATATTTTCAGCATTTTCAGAAAGGTCAGTTGTAATTTCCCATTTAGACAAATCTTTACTTGGGGTTGTAAAAGTTAAATTTTCAAGAGGAGAATTTTCTACATTAGGTGTGACATCAATTCCATTTTCTGCGTAAACAGACATTACATTATTGAACATTAAAGTGAAAATTAGCAGTGTTAAAATTACACCTGTTTTTTTCGCAAATAGTGTTTCCATGCTACTTCCTAGGTTATTTTTGTTAAAATATGTACCTACGGAGGTTATATATCTAATATCTCTCTCGAAGAGACACGACATAGGGGTGTACCTATTATGAAAACGAAGACAATATTGAACGTATTAATTGCGATTTTGCTTTGTGTCTCTAGTTTTGGTTCCGTAGTCTCTGCACAAGATTCTCCGGGAACAGACGACATTCACTCAGTAAATATCTCAGTAGAGAACGAAGAAAATGATGAACAACATATGACCATAACCGTAGCACTTGCATGGGATTACCCTGCGCAATTTAGCAACAACTTGAACATAGAGTCTGACGGTGTTGATGGAATATCAGGTGATGAAGCAAATGATTATGGCCTACAATTAGAAGGTATGACTCTTGATGAACTTCAAGATGAACACAAATCTCACGTATGGGACATGAGCTTTGGAGGTGCTGGTTCTAGTACTGGAGGCGGAGGATCTGCAGCATGGGACATTGCAACAACGCTTGATAAAGAGGCGTTAATAAATGAAAGTGGATTACACGATGGATTTGGAGTAACGATTACTCTTACAATGGATATGAATGCTGCTGATTTGACAACACCTGATGTAACAATGACATTTGGTCCTGTTGGAGATAAAGAAGGAACTGGTTTAGAGCTCCCTCCATGGCAAACAGCAGTTTCAGTAACTGATGGTTTAAATTGGTGTAACACTAATCTTAGCAACGATGGTACTGAAAACAGCTTAGAATCAGACTTTGCATATCGTGCAGATGATGAATTTGATTTCACTGCGACATTCGGTCAAGACTGTGATGGTAAGGATGGCGGCGATGATGATAAAGACGGCGTTCCTAACGATAATGATGACTGTCCAGGCACAGCATCTGGAGTAACTGTTGATCCTGATACTGGTTGTCCTGTAGACCAAGGATGTACAGAAGGTACAGACTCTGATGGAGATGGTGTAGATGATTGTTTTGATACATGTGCAGATACTGCAGATGGCGCATCAGTAGATGGTGACGGATGTTCAGAAGCACAATTACCTGATGAAACTGAAGACTGGACATTTAATGTCACATTTACAGTGGCTGATGCATCATACACATGTGCGGGAATGGACAATACATCTTCTGCAGCTGATTGTATGACTGCAGCTGATGTAACTTTACCAGCAGTAGCTGATGTTGCTGCGGGACACCCTCATGCTTGGGCATGGGAGTTACAAGTTGCAGGTTCAGCAGCAGCAGACCAAGATCCAGCTAACATGTTGTTAACATCCCAATCTACATTTGCATGGGTTGCAACAGGATGTACTGGTGACTGTTTAACTAGCACAGTTCACACTGTTACAAATTTAAGTGGTGCTTTAGAAATCGCTTCTGGTGATTGTGTGTACTTTGATGGTGTAACACCAGTATTTGGTGATGCATGGGATGATTTGTCCCAATCAAGTAGATGTTTCGATGCAGAAGGAACTTACACATCAGGTGATTATACAATCACTGTAGGTGCTGCTGCTACAAATGGAACAGGAACAGGTCCTATTGGTGAAGAAACAAAGACTGATGAAGAAGCAACACCTGGATTTGGATTGATTGCAGGAGTTAGTGCAGCACTTGGTGCAGCATTAATCGCAGCATCACGCCATGAAGATTGAATCTAATTACAGATTGAATTGAATAAGCAAACGGACCATTCCAGTCGCAAGTCGACTGGGATGGTCGCAGCTATATTTTTCTTATAATTCTAAATTCCACAATTCATCACCTATCCAATGGATTGTAGAGATTCCTTTGTCTGATTTAGATTTCATCATTGTTGTGCCATTAGTTAAAGCCCAACCTACAGCGATTGGCTTTTTGTGTACA
>CAZMJH010000065.1:0-6663 GCA_964566595.1 uncultured Candidatus Poseidoniales archaeon | reverse complement strand
TGGATTCCAGCCATCATACAATCTGCTCCATTCAACAAAAAGGGTATAGCTCCACGATCAACTGCAATCCATTTAAGCGTAGGTTTCCATGATAATATACCTTTTAATGTGGGAAAAGCAACAATTTTATTATTTGGATTTTTTAATTCAATAGCCATAGGTTGTTTATCAATTAATATTAAATTCCAAGTGCCATAATCTGCAAACTCAAATAATGCTCCTTGGATATCGATAGTAATTCCTAAAGTATCAGATAATTCATTTAATAGTGGTAAAACCATTTTTTTACGTACGGGTCTACGTTTTTTGATTTTCCAATCTTTAGACATATTCAACTCAGAATACTGAACGCCCTTGATGCCTTCCCTTATTTTGACCCAATTCATTGAAATAAGGGCAGTAAGTGGACGGTTCCGCGAGGAGAATAAGTATGGCTCAATGGCACGGAGTTTCCAAACGTAAACCATCAGGAGGGCGTAAGCGTATGATGAGAGGAAAGAGACGTACTGAAATAAGTTCAGAAAAACAATATGCTGTACTTGGTGAATCCAAACGTAAAAAATACCGTAAAACCGGAGCATCAACTCAAGTGAAGGTACTTTCGGATGATGTTATTAATGTAAATAATCCAGCAGATGGTACAACAAAATCAATTAAATTCACAACAGTTTCTAAGAACCCTTCAAACCCAAATTATGTTAGAAGAAACATTCTTACAAAAGGTGCTGTGGTTGAAACAGAACTTGGAAAAGTAAGGATAAGTAGTAGACCTGGGCAAGATGGTGTGATTAATGGCACTTTGATTGATGAGTGATTAATCATAAATATCTTGAGGATATCAATTTACTAAAGGGGATGTAAATGGAACATAATCCGGACAAAATTGCGCTTTGGCCAGGTTATTTTAATTCTAAATTTAGTCGTAGTAAGGGTCGTAGGGTTCCTGTAGATAGTGCAGTTCCTAATCCTGATCTTGAAGGCCTTCTTTGGGCTGCTAGAAAAGCAGGTATCACTAAAATGAAACGGGAAGAAGGAACTAGCCACCCACGTCGTCCAAATATGAAAGAAGGGAGATTGTGGATTTCGCTTAATGCTGCATCGAAAGTTCTTGGTTCAGAAAATAAAGAAGAGATGATGCAAATTATTGGTGGGGTTTGGAGAGAAAGTTACTCTAAGAGATTAGAACAAGAGAAAGCAGATCGAAAAAGGGGACCGAAAGTAGGAGATAAAAGGGCACGTTCTCAATTTAAACAAAATAAAGCGGCTCAAGATGCAGCAAGACGTGCTTTAGCAGCCCGTAGAGCCAAAAAGAAAAAATATTAATTATTTCATATCTAATGGTAAATCTAAATTTACTTCATGTAACCAACCAAATATGTCTTCATTTGCTTCACTGTGAATTCCAGTTATAGAATTGTATAATTCTTGTGTTATTGGGCCAATTTCTTTATTGGAATAAACTTTCTTTTTATTTCCATGTCTGATTGAACCAATAGGTGATATTACTGCTGCAGTTCCACAACAAAAAGCTTCATCAGCATCCATAGCAAATTCTGCAGATACTTTTTCTTCAATCACTTCATATCCAAAATGTCTTGCTAATTCTATAACAGAAGATCTTGTGATGCCAGGAAGAATTGTTCCAGTTAATTCAGGAGTATACAATTTTTTATTTTTAACACAAAAGAAATTTGCAGCACCAACTTCTTCGATATATTTGTGTTCTTCAGCATCCAGATATATCACTTCAGCATAACCTTCTTTCTTTGCATTTTTAGACGGCATCATTCCTGGCGCATAATTTCCAATTGCTTTTACACCCCCAGAACCACCTGGTGCTGCACGATGATATTCGTCTGTAATTACTAAATCGATACAATTTAATCCACCTTTAAAATATGGCCCTACGGGGGTGACATAAACGATAAAAGTGTATTCTGGTGCGGGGGCAACTCCCATTATTGAACCAGTTCCTATGAGTAATGGCCTAACGTATAGTGCACCCTTTCCGGAAGGTGGAACCCATTTTTTGTTTGCAGCAACAACTTGTTCTATAGCATCTAAAAAAATAGATTCAGGTACTGGTGGCATTCCAAGGCGATCAGCCCCAGATTGAAATCTACGAGCATTTTGATCTGCTCTAAAAATAACTACCCTGTCTTGAAGTGTTTTGTGTGCTTTCATTCCTTCAAAAATACCTTGACCATAATTTAAAACCCCCGCAGCAGGATATATTTCAAAAGGACCATATGGTTCAATTTTTCCAGGAACCCAAGTACCTCCTAAATTACATTTAGTTACATACATCCAATCAGTTTCTGTTAGTGAAAATGTAAGAGAATCCCAATCAATTTCTGTCATTTTCTTCACTTCCGCCAAGGATAATTTGAATTAAATTCGCCCCAACGGACACACCTAATGAAATACGGTTTTCAACTATTCCCCTATGAATATAAATAATCAAGTGCAAGATTTAAAGTTCCCTAGTCATTTTCTTCAGTTTGTGTCAGAGTATTCTAGCCAGTACGACCTTGCTGTCATTTCGACTAGGTCTACAGATTCTAATATTGAATTATGGGGTAGGTGTAAAACTGGCGAATCTATTTTTTTAAAAATAGAAGGATTACAACCATATATTGAAATCACATATAAGGGAAAAGAAGCACCTTCTAATATAAATCAAAAATTATTAGAATTAAAAAAAAGAGATGATGTTGTTGAAGTCAATGAATTAGGTGAAAAATGGACAGAATCGGGCGACAAAAAAATGTGGAAAGTGATTATGCAGGGTTCACAACATAAGGATCGTAAAATAATCCGCGAAGAAATAGGAGATGATTGGAAATTTTATAATGCCGATTTCAATCATGAAAATAGATTGTTCTTAGATTTAGATTTAGGTACTCATATTTCTGTTAATTGTAAAGTTAATGAGAATCATGATTTCCCTGTTGATATTTTTGCAAAAACAGACATTAAGAATTTAAAAAATATTGAAGCATTTCAAGCACCATTTATTATTGCATCATTTGATTTGGAAACAAGTATAGCAGATAATAGAATTTTATGCGCGGCTGTAATTATTGATCAATTAGATACTTCTGGTCAAAGAAAAAAAGATCCCGAAGATTATACCTTTATTGGTACTGAAAAAGAAATTATGAAAGGAATGACAGATTTGATAAGGAGCAAAGATCCAGATATTATAACAGGATATAATATAGATAATTTTGACATCCCTCGCTTAAAAGAAAGGTTAGATTATCTTACAAAAGAAAACGATAAAAAAAGTCGTGCAGATTTATTTGGCTGGTCAAGACTTCCTAAAAATAATTGGAAAGTGATTCCTGATAAATTTTATTCTAAAAAATGGAAGATTGCAGGGCGTTGTTTTGTTGACGCTTGGTGGCAAGCAAGAATGATGCTTAGGCCCAAAAGAGAAACATTATCATATGTTAGTCAATTATTATTTCCAGAAAGAGAGGATTTACGTAAATTAGAAATTGATGCAAGTAAGATGGATGAGGAATGGAAAAATAGGCCAGAAGAAGTTTTAGAATATTGTAAAAGAGATGCGTTACTTCCGTGGGAAATATTAGATGAGTTAAGGATAATACCCGGAAAAGAATCCTTGGCTGCAGTATCTAAAACCTCACTTGATGTTGTAATTAATGGCACTACTAGTAATTGGATTGATAGTTTAGTTATTCGTTTAGCAGATAGAAGTAATGTTGCAGTACCAATGACAAAACGTTATGACCGTTCCGACCAAATAGCGGGTGGCTATGTCCATGAAGTTGAACCAGGGGTTTTTCCTTGGGTAGCTGTTCTTGATTTCAAATCAATGTACCCTTCAATAATGATTAACAATAATATTTGTAGAACTACAATGATTGAAGATACAAATAATCAATTGCCGTGTTATGAATCTCCGGATGGAATTAAATATTTACATAAAAATCAAAGAGAAGGATTGGTACCAAAATTACTTATCGATTTAATGTCGCAAAGAGACCTCCATAAAAATGAAATGAAGAAAGCAGAAGAAAAAGGAGATAAATCAAAACAAAGATTTCATGATGGAATGCAATATGCTGTTAAAATTCTAATGAATTCTTTTTATGGTGTATTTGCATCAGTATTTTATCGTTTCACCCATAAAAATATTGGTTCATCAATCACAGCTTGGGCGCGGTATAATATTACTGAAATAATTCGGCAATTAGAAGAAGAAAATCAAAACGTAGTTTATTCAGATACAGATTCAATTTTTGTTAGTGTTCCTATGAAAAATAATGCCCCTACAAAACGTTCTGAAATAGAATCAGAAGCTAAAGTATTTGATGATGCTAAAGAAGAATTAATTAGATTTGGAAATGAATTAGCCGAACGATTTACAGAAGATGCAGCGGAATTAGAATTTGAAACAGGCTTGTCAGCCTTTTTTTCACATGGAGCAAAGAAACGTTATATTGGAAGAATGATTTGGCCTAAAGAAGAAATGATCATAAGAGGTTATGAAACAAGACGTTCAGATTCTTTTACATTATTAACAGATACAATGACTTCAATGTTTGAACATATACTGGATGGCAATCAAGAATTAGCAATTAAAGAAGTGATTGATTTAATTAAAGAAGTCAAGAAAGGTAGTGCTAATGTAGAAGATTTAGTAATTAGCCGTTCTTGTAAGGGAAAGGTTCTCAAAGATGGAACTGTAGATTTTAAGGAAGCATATACTAATCCAGATGGATTACCTTTTGTTAAAGCAGCGAAAAAAAGAATAAAATATGGACTTGAGTTTACACCTGGGATGAAAGTAGCATATGTTGTAACTAACACTTCAGGCAGCACTCAAAATGTTGAACCATGGTTAGTTGAAGATGGTGGAGAGCCAGTCAAAACTTATGATCATGTATATTATTCAAAACGTTTAGCTAAGGCATTGGGTAGAATTACAGAAGCATTTGGTTGGAGTGAAAGCGAATTACTTAGTGGTACTCGACAAACAACATTGTTTTCTTTTTGAAAACAATAATAATTAATTCCTATTTTGTTTTGAACAGTACATGGACGATGCATTAACTATGCAAATTGTAGGTGCGGTGTTACTTTTAATTGGACTTGCAAAAATGACTAAACCTGTAGAATTTAATACTAATATCTTTGGAGAAATACCTGAAGCTGAAGTTGCTAAATTGGCATCAATGCGCATGATACTTGGCGGCACCGTTACGGGAATTGCATTGATTAATTTAATTTGTAGCATCATGATAGATGATGCGGAATCATCGAAGGCAATATTGATTTCAACAGGAGTTGCCATAATCGTATTTTGGGGCAGTATTGTTGTATCACATCTAAGAGGATTTATTGATCACCTTCCAAAACCCCCAATGATAATATTACCTACTTTGTCAATTATTAGTTTCTTAGGGGCTTATATTTGAGAATAAATAAATCGGCACACTCATAAAATCTTAATCTTTCATCTGCGTAAAGGGCATTCATATGAAGATACGTACTGTACAAATTTCGTTGATACTAATACTTTCAATGTTTTTTTTGCCAGGTTGTACAGAATTTAGATTCAAGGATAATAATGATTCAGATGAACAATACAATACAACGAATATTAGTATAGCGTCATTTAATATCAAAATTTTTGGAAAAACAAAGGCATCAAATGATACAGTAATGGCATTACTTGTAGATATAGTTTCAAAATATGATATAATTGCAATACAAGAAATTAAAGATATTGACCAAGAAGTACCATATGAGTTTTTAGAATTATTAAACAATAATTCAATAACACAATTTGAAATGTTATTATCAGAAAGATCTGGAAGTCAAGAAGATGATAAAAGTAGTCAGGAACAATATGCTGTTCTGTATAATCCAGAATTAATTTCTGTAAAAGATAATGGTACATTGTATAATGATTCAGTAAAAGATTCATTTCAAAGAGAACCATTTTTAGCACATTTAACTGTAAAAAATACGACATTAGATTTTGTTTTAGGTGTTGTTCACACTAAGCCAGCAGCTGCTGAAGAAGAAATTTCATCATTGATTGATGTATTTGATTGGTCTAGTGAATATTACGAAGATGATGATGTAATGATTGTAGGAGATTATAATGCTGATTGTAGTTATTTCGATGAAGATGAAATTATAGATTTGGAAATAGGAACAGAAGAATTTCTTTGGGCTATACCAAATGATGCAGATACTAACCTTGCAAATTCTAATTGTACATATGATAGAATGGTATTATCTGGAGATTTAAAGAATAATTTCAATGGAATTTGGGGTGTTGATAATACATTTTCAGACAACTCAATTTCAGATCATTGGCCTGTTTGGATTGAATTATCAATTAGAATTGACTAATCTTGTTTTAGTTCAATTAATACAAATCCCCGATCAACTTTTTGATTATTTACACAATTTATTTGTTTTACAGTACCACTAAATGGGGCCGTAATTTTATGTTCCATTTTCATTGCTTCCATAATTAATAAATTTTGACCAATTTCAACTGATTGACCTACAGAAACTTGTATGCCTAAGATTGTTCCAGGCATTGGTGCTTGTAAAGATCCTTGAGTTATTTTTGTACCACCTCTTCTTTTTTCTGCGGAAGCATAAGTAAGTGTT
>CAZMJH010000064.1:6470-6685 GCA_964566595.1 uncultured Candidatus Poseidoniales archaeon | reverse complement strand
GTGTTTCTTTCAAGTATTTGCTTATTTTCAACCGTCTCTTTTTCAATGGAAGAGGGTATCGGGTTAACATGGGGCGCACCTCTTTAGCAACATTTGTATTGTTTTCGCTGCTATTAGCAGGATGTTTCGGAGAACCAACCGCTGACTGGGGTGACGATAGTGGTGAATTACAAGTAACATGGGATCAAAATCCTGAAACATTGGTGAATGTCTCC
>CAZMJH010000064.1:0-6456 GCA_964566595.1 uncultured Candidatus Poseidoniales archaeon | reverse complement strand
GGAGAAGTTACTCAAGAGGTTCGGGTTTCTGGATGGTTAATTGCAAGTCAACATTTTGCATCGGGAAGTAGTGAAGATAATGAAAATATAATTCCCACTTCTGTACTAATTGGTCTTGATGATTTTGATACAGCCAAAGATAAAACTTTTGAGGATTATGATAAATTTACTGTCAAAGATTGGTCTATACCTACATCATTATCAACAATGCCTAAATTAGATAGTAGTAGTCTTTCTCATTCAAAATATGGCGTGATTGGGTTAATTCCAGCAAATGATAATCTTTTGGAGGGTTTTGGTGCACTAGATAATTGGCATCAACCAATTGAAATTAAAGGATATGCAATTAACACATACAATCCGATTTCTGTATTATCTGAGAATGAATGGTCTGTAAAAGATAATTGTAGAGCAATCACATTGGCACAAGTTGGAATTGCAATGGTAGTAACAGAAGTTAATTTTGAAAATTCAGCTATTACTTTAGAAGGAAAGGGCGGTTCAGAATGGAGTAAAGGCGATGTACCTTTTATTGGCACATATTTGTATTTATTATTGGTTATGATTGGAGGTGGTGGTGGTGCATTTTTATTATTTACTTTTTCAGTTGGAATGGAGAGACATGGTGCAAAATCTACGGCTAAAGCAATGCTTACTGACGCTCAAATAAAAATGGCTAAAATTGTTCGTAAAGATGTGAAACAGGCAAAAAAAGAGGGTGTAGATATGTCTGCAGGGTCAATGATTTCAACTGATGAAAAAGAAGAAAAGAATAAAGTCACTCAAGAATTAGATGCATTTGATGTTGAAAGTGTTCTTGGATCGTTAGAAGGCGGTCGTGCTCAAGGTGCTGAACTTGGTGGTGGGGGCGTTGTACTCACTGATAGTGCATACGATATGGGAGACCAATTACAGGAATCTATTGATACAGGGGGAGTTAATCTAGGAGAATCTACAGATAGAGTAGGCCATACTCTTGCATTTGATATTGATGATGTTCTGAACCCTCAAGCAGAAGATGATGATTACGATGATAGGGAATATAGTCCCCCTCAGCGAAGTTCAAGTCCTCCATCTGATAGAAAACGGGTTACGGGCAGACAAAGTGTTTCTTCACAAGATCATTTAGATGAGATGAAAGAAAGAACACCCGTAAAACGTAGAAGTGTTCGAAAAACTAAATCTTCTGAAGGAAGTAACAAACCACGTAAAGGGCCCCCTGAAAGAAAAAGCCCTGCAAAGAAGAAACCATCTATTGACGATGATGATGATTTCTCTGATTTTTCATTTTAATCCCAAGGAACTTTTCTAGCTCCTCTAATCCATAATTGCTTTACGTGGTATTCTAAAAGTGCTGGGGTTTGCATACAAGGTTCCCCATCTGCTTGTACAAATAAAGAGGGGTTATGAGAAATTTCTGAAGGATTGCCATTTTCATCCACAGATTTTATTTCTAACCGCTTACAAGGTTTTTGTTCAATCCCCCATTTTCCAATATGCTTACCTTTCTTTAATGGACCCATAAGAAGTAACATCTTAATTTTACTAAGTCCCCAAGCATGACAAAGTTGGCCATGTTCAAGTATAGGTGAAGCACCAGGACATACTTTGTACCCTCCTCCAAACATTTCAGTTGTTGTAATTGCCAACATCGAAAAATCTACCACTACGCCTTCTTCATCGTTAATTTTCACCCAAGCCATCTTTTTTTTCCATGGAAGTATCTCTGTAATACCTAAATAAGTATATTTGAAAGCGCCTTTAATCCATTTTCCTCTTTTTAATTTGGCTCTAGATGTTGCTGAAGTGACTCCACAATCTGATTCTAAAAACACCCATCTTACAACACGCCCATCAATATCAGGTTCTCCATCCCATTTTGTATTATTAGACAGTTCAGGATAATTATCTACTGACGGGGCAGGTGTTCCTTGAAGGCGAAAAGCTCCAACATGTCGATCTGTTCCATTGATTAAAATATCAACTATTTTAACTGGTTTATTTAATGATATTTTATGAGCTCTGGCTATATCATTACCTGTTCCTGCAGGGATTATTCCCAACTTTTTATCAGAACCACGTAAACCTGAAGCGACCTCATGCACTGTACCATCTCCTCCACAAGCAACCACACAATCAATATCTTCCTTTTCTCTAAGTGAATAAGCTATTTCTGAAGCGTGACCGATATGTGTAGTAAAGTGTACTTCAAAATCCATATCTCTATCTTTAAGAATTGCTTCTGTTCTCTTCCAAAATTTAAGAGCGCGTCCATCTCTACCTGCTGGATTTACGATACAAGCAAATTTGGCCATAAATAGGGCAGGAAGTCATAACTTGAAAGCCTTCTTATTGTTATACAAAACTATCATCAAAACAAAAAGGAAAGAGGTTCACGGTCAGGATAATGGATTGGGCAGAAACCGATGTTGTCTTCATGCAACGTGCACTAGAAGTCGCTGAAAGAGGGCGTGGCAAAGTTAGTCCAAATCCATTAGTTGGATGCATTTTGGTAAAAGACAATGAAATTATTTCTGAGGGATGGCATGACCATTTAGGTGGATTACATGCTGAACAAATGGCAATAGCTAATGCTGAAAAAAATGGAAAAAATACAAATGGGTCAATAGCATATATCACTTTAGAACCATGCAATCATTATGGAAGAACGCCTCCTTGTACTGAGGCTTTACTTTGGGCAGGTATAAGTGAAGTTGTAATTGCACATATAGATCCTAATCCTACTGTTAAAGGAGGAGGGATTCAAGCATTAAAAGATGCTAAAATTGTTGTTCGCTTGGGGTGTAAACAGTTTGATGCGGCTATTCAAATGCAATCATTTCTTAATTGGTGTGATAAAAAAATACCACTTGTTACATTAAAAATGGCAACAGATTGTGATGGGGCAATTGATGATGCATCGATAGATAGCCAAAGATTTTCATCAGAAACTACTCTGAACACGGTCCATAAACTAAGATGCTATTCAGATGCAATACTTGTGGGAGTTAATACTGTAATTCGGGATGATCCTCAATTAAATGTAAGACGGACAAATAAAAAAAATATTAAACAACCTCTTAGAATTATATTAGATAGTAATTTAAGAATACCTTTGGAAAGTAAATTAATAAATGATAATATGCCAACATTGATTGTATTTGTTAATGAAAATAATGAAAAAATTAAGGTACTAAATACAAAAGAAAATATCGAATTACTAAAGATGGAAGGAAATAGTACGAATGGAGGTATTGAACCATTAGAATTACTAAAAATATTAGGTGATCGGGAATTACAAGAATTACTTATTGAGGGAGGTACTGAAACCGCAAGAAGATTTGTAGAATCAAATCTTGTCGATCGAATATTGATGTTTCGTAGTCCAATTACTTTCAAAGAACCTGTTAAGGGTTTAACAGGACATGAAATTGTAGGATTGGGACTTGAAAGATTGCCTGATATTTATTATGAAGAAGATTGCTTAGAAAGATGGAGTAGAAATTCTTGGCCAGCTGAAAATTGGCCTTAATTTTAAAATTTATTTAAAGAAGAAAGATATAATCAAAGTCTAGTACTTATTCAACATAACATGGTCAGTCTTCCACCTTCAGGGAGTGCATCATCTGATGACATATTTATTCGTTGGATTATTATATTTCACATATGGTTATTTATGGTAATTAGTGCATATATTCTTACAAAAAAAAACACTAATGTTGATTCAAAAATATGGGTTAAAAAAATACCTAAAATTACAGGATTAATGGGTATTGCTTCAATCATTCTATCAGTCATAATGGCGATATTTGTAATCCCTGAAGGTGAAATGGGGAGGTGGGATGAATCACTAAATGAACAATATACTACACTTAGTATTCTTGTATATTACAAACCAATGATGATTACAATTTATTTTGGATTGACCGCTGCTTGTTTTGGTGGATTAATTTTGGGAGCAAAGGTTTGGCAAAATTATGAATTTAGAAATGCACCCCTCAATAGAATCATGAACATTGGACTTTTGATATGGTTAATTATATTATTAAATCATAGTTTTTGGACCCAAGGGACTTTAATTTTCAGTCGGGGTTTTGATAGACCATTACATCTTAATACAGGATATTTTGCATTTACTGCGGCTGCTTTGGGGCCATTAATTGGTGCAATTATTTTCAGAATCATGGGAGAATCTTGTGGAATTTCTGAATCAAGCCGTAAAAAATTATTGTGGGGATCAATATCGATAGTATTTCTAGCAATATGGTATTTATTAGCGTATGATTTTGGAATGGTAAGTAGTGAAGGTCAATTAGCAATTAGTGAACATGTCCTAATTTGTTGTGAACTAGGGTGGTTAGCATTTGCAGGAAATGAAATCGAAAAAGGAGAAAAAATTAATAATACTTCCCAGGAAGAAAATACATGAGTGGTTCGCCAATAGTGTATGCAGCACTTACTCTTGCCTTTGGATTAGTTGGTGGTCTTCTTCCGCTTTTTTCCAAAATTAAAGATAATCCTGAACGGTTAAAAATGTTAACAGGGATTGCAGCAGGAATTATTATTGCGTCCGCGATTTTAGTTGTAATTCCTGAAGGATTTGAATTAGCAAAAGAAGAACATGTAGATGAAGAGCATGTAGATGAAGAGCATGCTAATTCTTTATTACTTGGAGGGGCTGTATTATCGGGGTTTGTCTTTATGCTAATTATTGAAGGTTCAGGCATAGGTCACGCAGTTCATGAAGAGCATCACGAACATAACCAAGAACATGGGCATAAACACATACACCATGGACCTGGTGGGTGGATATTAGTATTAGGATTAACAATTCATGCGGCAACAGATGGATTAGCAATAGGTGCAGCCAGTGCAAGTGGTGGAACTGTTGTAACAGCTGCTGTTGCCCTCTCTGTTTTAATTCATAAAGCACCAACTGCTTTCAGTCTGGGTATTTTTTCAATGCATGAACGAGAAAATAGAAACGATTCAATTCGTGATGTGCTTATATTTTCACTAGCAACTCCTATAATGATAATGATTGCTTATTACACATTAGAAGGTTTTGAAAATCATATAATTGGTTTAGCAATGTTATTTTCTGCGGGAACATTCCTTTATGTAGCCACAGTAGATACGTTGCCTGATATTCATAATCCTGAAACTGGTAAAAAAGCATTAACATATGTCCTAATTGGAATTTTATTTTTAACATTAATTTTACTTGGGATGGATTTTATGAATGTTTCCACCCATGATCATTAATCAAAAATTAAGTGGGCGTAGCAGGATTTGAACCCGCGTCGTCGGATCCGAAGCCCGACAGGATATCCAAGCTACCCCATACGCCCGTTCCTTCGAAAAAGCAATTGTTCTTCAAATAGCCGCACTCTCGCTAAACTAATGGAAGAGCAGAATCCATGTCTAAAAAACGGTTGTAGCGTTTGTTGTCGTAACACACAAATGCCATTAACAACTGAAGATGCAAAACGTATTTCTGCAATCAGTGGATTAAATATTAATGATTTTGCAATAAAAAATGATGGTTTTTTACAACTTGTTAATAATCCAAAGACTAAAGCTTGTGTATTTCTTAAAACCGACTCAGATGAAATTTCTGCATCGGGGATATGTTCAATTCATGATTTTCGTCCCATAGGATGTCAAATATATCCTGTAATTATTGATGAAAATGAAAAAATAATCACAGATGAAATTTGTCCACATCAAGAAAAATTTACTCATACTATTGAAAAATTTAGTGAATTATTATTAAAACTTGATAAACAAATAGAAACGGAAAAAAGTTAATTTGCAATTGCATGTACTAACATACGCGCTAATGAACCGTGAATAGGTATGGCATGCATACCAATAATATTCCAACCTGTATTTGCAAAAATTAATTTAATTTGTTCAGTTGAATAATCTCCCAGATTTAAATTACCACTAATTGGTTCATCTATTCCTTGTAAACCAGGCAAAATTGGAAGAAAACAAACTAAATATGAATTTATATCAATTCCTTCAGCGGTTCTACTATTTTTCAACACATTAGACAATAAACCCCATGTTTCTTCACTTTTCCAAGCGTTTTTACCATATGGTGGATCAAATACTAAACCCCCAATTTTAATTTTATTTTCACTTAAAATTTCTGCAGTATTTACAGCATTACCATGAAATACTTTTTGTAAATTAGAAAGATTTTGTTTTTCATTTAACCAATCTAAATTAATTTTACTTCCTGAAACCATTTCTTCATCTAAATCGATACCAACAATTGGTTGATTCAAAAGTGCCCCTTCCAAAAGCACTCCCCCCGTTCCACACATAGGGTCACAAATAATTTGATCATCACTATCAATAACTAAATTTAACGCAATTCTTGCTAATCTTGGATCAAGACTAATCGGTTTGAAAAAGGGTCGATTAGGGGCAGTTCGTGTGGCCCAA
>CAZMJH010000063.1:5141-6760 GCA_964566595.1 uncultured Candidatus Poseidoniales archaeon | reverse complement strand
TGGGCTTTCGAGAATGGAATCTTCAATTGAATTAATGAATTTATCTTCCGAGGCTCTATTACAAACAAACCCCGAGAATCAGGGTACAATTGCAATACATACTGTGTTGAAAAAAATTGAAACACAAATCGAAGCGGGATTAAGTGATTCAAATACAGTTGAATCAACCGCTAAAGAATTACATTCAGCAATGCGTATGTTGATAAAAAGTGTTGAATTAAATGGCGATTTATGTAAAGAACCACAAACGATTCAACCCGGAGCACTTAATTTGACAGATAGGCTTCATACACTTTTGAATAGTATGAATATAGATGCTAAATCTTTAGGATTTAATGCGTTAGAATATGCAAAATTGGGAGAATTATTGTATCGTTGCGGCCATTTAGATTGGGCACGTTTAAGCTATCAAGCCGCAATAGAGAAAAGCCCAGGCCATACAGCTAGTTTAGGTTCTTTAACACATTTGGCCAAACAAGAAGGAAATGTAGAATTACAATTAGATTGGATAGAGAAGATGATAAATCATGATCCAGATAATTCAGAGTTATTACGGTCACATGCTTCATTAATTATACAAAGTGGGGTTGATGAAGAACGTGCGGAAAGAGATATGTTACGTTTAGAGGCAATGGGTGCAGACACCCCAGCAGATCAAAGCTTACTTTCAGGTTTAAGAAGCCGATCAGGGTCACCTAAAGAAGCAATTGAACGATTAGAAAAAGTGCTAGAAGCGGAACCCAATAGATCTGAGGATTGGTTATTTAAAGCAAAATTACATGTTGAACTATCAGAATTTGAAGAAGCACAACTTTCAGTTGAAGAAGCAATTCGTAGCAATAGACAATTTGGGGAAGCATGGGCACTTAAGGCAAAATTATTGGCAGACAATCCTCTTCATCAAGAAGATGCACTTAGGGCATCTAGGCATGCAGTAGCCCTTAACGCAGGAGGAACAGAATTAATTCTCCTCAAAGCAAATTTAGTGGCGTTAGAAGAAGGAGAAATTGCAGCTAGTGAAACATTACAATCAGCATTAGAAGCAGATCCAGATAATGATAAATTACGCGCACATATCGTAAATTTATTAAGAGAAAGTGGGGATTTACATCATGCAGAAAAATTACTAAATGCAGCAATCGTACAAACTGATTCACTCCATATTGTAAGGGCAAGAATACAATTAGTTTATGCAGATATGCAAAGAGATGGTACAGGAGAAACAGATGAATTACATATTACAATCGCAAAGCAATCATTTGAAAGCGCAATAGAATTAAACCGTGAATCAGGAATAGCGTGGTTAGGAATCGCTCGTTGTGAAAGATTATTGGGTAATTTTGAGATAGCCAAAGAAGCACTAGATCGGGCATCAAGATTACTTGACTCCGAACCAACAGTAGATGCAGAATCAGCATTGTTAGCATTAGATATGGACGATTTAATAGAAGCAAACCGTTTAATTGAATCTGCAGCAATCGGATTAGAGGATACCGCATTAATAGGTTATTTAAGAGGAAATTTAGCATGTAGACAAGGAAATTTTATAGCGGCTAGAAATTACTTTGATGATGTTTTGGAACGTTTTCGAGATGAAAGTTATCGAAACCAAATGGTAG
>CAZMJH010000063.1:0-5131 GCA_964566595.1 uncultured Candidatus Poseidoniales archaeon | reverse complement strand
GTTTTGGAACGTTTTGACCCTCTTCATGTTCGAGCAAGATTGAATAGAATTGCAGCAAGTCTTGCACTAGGATTGCATGATAGCGCAATGGACGATTGCAAGACATTATTAGAACAAGCCCCAGAACTTACCCTTGCCAAATGTCGAATGGCAGATACATTAATGTTAATTGCCGACTGGATTCCTGCAAAAGAATTATGGGCAGAAATATTAGAATTAAATGGAAATCATCCCCACGCTTTAACCCAATTAGCAGCATGTAACATGGCCTTAGGAAATCCAGATCAAGCAGAAGCCCCACTTAATAAAGCGATACGCTTAGATCCTAATTTTTCATCAGCATGGCATAATCGTGGTTTATTATATTTGGAATGGGCCGAAGAAGAAGCAGCAATTCAAGATTTTGAAACAACAATAAAAGTAAATCCTAAACATATTAATGCACGTTTACATTTAGCATCAATTCATCATTCAGCTAAAAGATGGAAACTTGCAGCACCTTTGTGGAGGGATGTATTAGATATTGATTCAGATCATGATGTTGCTAGACAAAGATTAAGCCATTGTGAAATGCAATTATCTATGATTTCAAAGTAAACATTTCATCAAAAAAAATATCTGTAAGTATTTTTTCGGAAGGTCATGAGTGGACTTGAGCCCGGAGATGTTGCCGCAGAATTTAAATTAAAAAATGCGAATACTACTGATGATTTATCTTTAGAAGAAATCATGGATGATAATGGAGCAATTGTATTGTTTGAATGCAATCATTGCCCTTATGTGGTTGGGTCAATAGGCAGAATAAATTCCATTGCAAATTTTGCTCTAGAAAATAAAATTGGATTCGTGGGAATTAATTCTAATGATGCAATAAATTATCCAGATGATTCATTTGAAGCAATGCAAAAAAGGGCAAGCAAAGGGATGCCGTATCCGTATTTGTATGATGAAATGCAAATAGTTGCCGAAGAATGGGGAGCAGAACGTACTCCGGAATTTTATTTATTAGATAAGAATAAAATTATTATTTACAGAGGAAGATTGGATGACTCGCCAAAAAATCCAATGTATGCAACAACTAGTGAACTTATGGATGCCATTAATGCAATGCTTTCAGAAAACGTACTTACAATTTCACGAACTGATTCAATAGGTTGTTCAATTAAATGGAAATAAACTTTTATTGAATTGATGAATAAACTGATAGACGGAACTGAGTAAGCATGGGGCGAGAATAATGGAGTTAAGCAAACTTTTTGCTAGAACAATACTCGATAGTCGAGGAAATCCAACAGTAGAAGTAGAGTGTTATGTGGATAATAAATTTATTTCACGTTCAGCAGTTCCAAGTGGAGCATCTACTGGAGCTTATGAAGCAATAGAATTACGTGATGGAGGAGAACAATGGAACGGTAAGGGTGTAAATTTAGCAATTAGTAATGTAAACGGCCCAATTCAATCTGCTTTATTGGGGATGGATTTATTATCTTCTAATTCACAAAGAGAATTAGATAATATTTTACTTGAATTAGATGGCACTCATAACAAATCAAATTTGGGAGCAAATGCAATGTTAGGAGTTAGTATGGCTTGTATGAAAGCTATTGCCCAACTAAAAAACAAAGAATGTTGGGAACACATAACAAACTTGACAGGGTCCAATCCAAGTATCCCTGTACCAATGATGAATATACTCAATGGTGGTGCTCATGCATCAAGTGATGTAGATATCCAAGAGTTCATGGTTATACCTCATGGATTTAATGATTATGCTACAGCATTAAGAGCAGGAACAGAATGTTATCATTCATTAAAATCAGAATTAAAGAAAGATGGATTACTCACAGGAATTGGAGATGAGGGGGGATTCGCGCCAAATCTCCCTACAAATGAGCATGGACTACAATATATGGTTAGAGCTATAGAAAGTGCAGGTTATAGTACTGAAGAAATAGGAATTGCATTAGATGTGGCAGCTACAGAATTTTTTTCAGACAAAAAATATAATTTTGATAAAAAGAAAATTAGCGGAGAAGAATTGGCGGAAACTTATAGTGGATGGATAGAAAAATATCCTCTACTTAGTATTGAAGACCCATTTGATGAAGATGATTGGGAATCATGGAACCTATTAACAAAAAATATTGGGCAAAAATGTCAGATAGTAGGTGATGATTTGTATGTTACTCAAGTTAAAAGATTACAAAAAGGAATACGATCTAAATCTTCAAACTCAATTTTAGTAAAATTGAATCAAGTTGGAACGGTCAGTGAAACAATTGACACTTTAAAATTAGCATGGAATGCAGATTTTACAACAATAATTTCTCACCGTTCTGGCGAAACAGCAGATTCTATAATCGCAGATTTAGCGGTTGGTAGTGGGGCAGGACAAATAAAAACAGGAGCCCCTGCAAGAAGCGATAGAACATCCAAATATAATCAATTATTGAGGATTTCAGAGCATATTAATAATTATGCAACACCATTTAATAGGTGATTAAATCCAATCTAAATCAATTATTAAAATTATAGTAATTATAATTGTAGTAATTTTATTTGTGGGGTTTATACGGGAAATTACACCTTATATTTTAAAACCAGACCCCACCGTAACAACTGAAGAAATTAAAATTGAAGAAGTAGCAAATGGACTTGGTAAACCCACATGTTTATCATGGATATCTTCAGAATGGTTGTTGGTTTGTGATACACATACTCAATCGATTTTAGCACTTCAATTAATTGATAATATTTTTTCAGAACCCAATATTATTATTTCAAATTTGAATAACCCCCATGGAGTATTATTATGGGAAGATGATAATAAAACAATTAACAAATTGTTTGTAAGTCAGGCAGGAAAACTTCAGGTTTGGACAATATCTGGCGGGACAACACCATTAGATTGGATTTTTGAAGGACCATCATCAGTTATTGAAGGCGTTGCAACTGGAAACCATCAGCAAAATGCAATAATTCAAGGTCCAAACAATACTCTGTATTGGCATTCAGGCTCTACATGCAATGTATGCGAGGAATTAGACTATCGTAGTGCTACATTAATCGAAATAGAACCAATTACTGGAAATTATACCATAATAGCGACGGGAGTAAGAAATTCTTTTGATGGAACATGGGTTCCAGAAATTGGGTATATATTTACAGATAACGGACATGATTGGAGTGGAGAAGAATTCCCCCCAGAAGAAATAAATTTACTCCAAATTGGGGGTTTCTATGGTTGGCCAAATATAACCGAAAATAATCAAGTTCCAATAGGCAGTATCCCCCCCATCGGAAATTATACTCCCCATTCATCTGTTAATGGAATTGATTTAATGCCACCAACATCGACTTTACCAGGGGGGAATTATACATTATATGCAACTGTTTTTGGTTCATGGAATACAGTAATACCTGTTGGAAAAGAAATAATCAGAATTGATATCATTAAAGATCCAACACACCCCCAAGGCTGGGGCACAGAGATCTCTGTTGTGGTTGAAGATCTTGCAACACCCTTGCCATTAAAATTTCATCCTGATGGAGATTTATATTTTGCAGAATATGCGCATGGCACATTATATCGGATTACATCAATCTAAGCAATATTATTCAACCATTTTTTAAGTCTAAAACACCCTTCATCAATATTTTCAATGCTTGTAGCATATGAGATTCTTACTAAACCCTCTCCTTTTTCCATTAGTGATCCTGGAATTAAATGAACACGTGCTTCTTCTAATGCACGTTTTGCAAATGTCATATCATCCATTCCGGTTCCGGTTACATCCATTAATACATAAAATGCACCTTCGGGGGTAGGAATATGTAACCCCTTTATTCCATCTAGTTGTTTAATTATTCTCTCCCTCCTTTCTTTAAATGCATTAGTCATTTTAGCAACTTCATCATGGCAAGAAAGAGCTAATTCAGCAGCTGGCATCAAAAATGTAGGGACATGAGTTGAAGCATTAGCATGACATTTGAACATGGCGTCCATAGCATTTTGAGGGCCAGTCATAAATCCTAATCTCCATCCAGTCATTGCCCAAGATTTAGACCACCCACTAATTATGATGGTTCTTTCAAAACCACCCGGTAGAGAAGCAGGAGAAATATGCGGCCAATCCATCCAAGTCATTGTAGCATAAATTTCATCTGACAAAATCCACAAATCATGACGTTCGGCAAAATCAATAATTTTACTTATTTCATCAGGAGTATATACCGCTCCAGTAGGGTTGTTAGGTGAATTAATGAGAATCATAGTTGTTTTTTCTGAAACTGCGGCTTCCATAGCTTCAAAATCTGGATGATAATTTTCTCTTTTTACTGGAACATGAATTGGAGTCATTCCTAACAATTTTACCTGAGAATCATAAGTTGCCCACGAAGGAGATAATAACATCACTTCATCCCCAGGATTTCCCAAACCCATTAAGGCATAGAGAATAGTTTGCTTACATCCCGGTGCGATTAATACTCTTTCCATTTCAGCATTAATATTAAATTGCTCTCGTAAATATTTAGCAACAGCCCCACATAAATTTTCAGAACCAGGTTGTCTTGTGTAGAACGTTTCACCATTTTCTAAGGATTTAATTGCTGTATTACGAATGATTTCGGGGGTTACAAAGTCGGGTTGGCCTACTGTAAACCGAATTACATCCGAAGGAGGAGGGGTAAAAAATGAAGCGAATCCCACACCAACATTGTCCATATTTTTATTGAAAGATGGCATTTGTCCTCTCCTTGAATAAGTGGTGTGCGAATTCAGCCCTTCAAGGTGCTGATTACCTAAAGTCACCGGTTTCAAATACTATGAGCAACCCAAAGTAAGGCAACGCACGGTTGTCAGAGAGGCTATGTAGGGGATTGCAAATCCTCTTACCTGGGTTCGAGTCCCAGACTGTGCTTTTTTATTATCCAAAAGTTGAAAGAGATTAAAAGAAAATCATTCTAGGACCGAAACGTGCTGGAGATTCAAGACTTACACCGGGGTTTTGGTTCCGGAACCAACCGCCTTGAAGTATTGAAAGGAATTGATCTTGAAATTAAACAAGGTGAATTAGTTGCATTAATGGGCCCTTCTGGTTGTGGTAAATCCACTTTGTTGAATATTATC
>CAZMJH010000062.1:0-6783 GCA_964566595.1 uncultured Candidatus Poseidoniales archaeon | reverse complement strand
GACATATTGGGTGTTGCAGATACTCCTGTTGGTATGGAAACATACGTATCTCCAATTTTATACAAGCCACATCCTACAATGGAAACAAAGGTCCTTTTTGGAACTGGTGGGGAAACATGGCAAGGAAGCCTATGGTCAACATCTTTGGAAGCAATACTTTCTGGAAATATTTCTGATTCACAACAAATAATCCCCCCCATTAATGGAATAAAAAAGGGATTAATATCGACCCCAACAATTGTAGATTTGACTTTGGATGAAATTAAAGATATTGTTGTTTCAATGTTTGATGGAAGAACTATTGCAATTGATGGTAGTGATTTTTCAATAATATGGGAAGTAGATGCAAAACATCACGCATTAGATGGAACCGCCCAAAATGCTGAAACTTGGGTCACCCCTGCAGCAGGGTTTTTCTCACAAGATTCTATACCAGATATTTTTGTCCATTATCTAATTGGTGAATGGCCACGATATAGTTCATATTGGTCTGCTCAAATCGATGGAGCTACTGGGGCAATATCATGGATGGAAGAAACCGACCATATCTCTGCAGCAAGTCCACTAGCAGTAGATTTGAATGGAGACAATATAGATGAAATTGTAATGGTTCGAGGAACTATGAATTTTGATGAAAATAATCCTGCTGATTACGAATTAACTCACGAATTACTAATATTGAACCCTTGCGATTACTCTAATACCTCAGTATTCAATCGCGCAGGTCTCAGTGTTGCGAGTCCATTAATCACAGATATTGATGGAGATGGAAATTTGGATTTAATCTCAACATCTACATCTTCATTTGATTTGCCTACAGGTATATGGAAAATGTACAGAACTGATCTAAATATTCCATCTACCTTGGACATTACCTGGGGTGCATACATGGGAACCCAATATGATGGAATATTACATTAGATTTAATTTGGTTAACTCAACACAATATTAGATTTAAATATTAATAAAAAGCAAGCGGGATTTGTGAAGAAGCTATTTTCTACATTTGTTGTCCTTTCCATTTTGACAGGCTGTTTTGGATCTCCAACAGAAGATGGATGGATTCATTTCAATGGCACTGAATGGCCGGGTGCTCCTGCACCTGATTTTACCTTAATTAATCAAGATGGGGAAGAAATTTCTTTGTCTGATTTTGAAAATAAAATTATCGTCGTTGCATTTACTTTCACCACATGTCCGGATATTTGCCCAATGATTGAATATAATATGAATCTGGCAAAAGATGCTTTAGGTGATAGTTATGGTACCGATGTTGTGTTCTTATCTATCTCAATTGATCCATTAATAGATACTCCTGAAAAAATGAAAAGTTATTGGCATGAGGGGTTAGGGTATGAATGGAATCACCTCACTCATACAGATACTGAAATAATTGAAAATGTGTGGGCTTCTTACGCAATTATTGTTGATAAAACATATATTCAAGCTCATACTGTTGATGATGTTCCAATTAATGCATCTGACAACATGTATCAAGATTTATGGATTGTTTTAGAACACTGGAATATGTTTAGTGAAAATGGAGAGAGGCATGTTAAAACACCTAGTGCAATAAATCATATTGAAAATATCTTATCACAACATACAAACATAAGCACTCAAAATACTAATCATCTAAATTTAAATAACCATTCATTAACAATCAATAATGGAACTAATTCACTATTTTTAACAATTGATTCAAATGAGAATACAAGTGGTTGGAATCTTACCTTAGAGTCTTTAAATTCAGAAAATATTACGTACAATGTCACTAGTTGGAATGGAACAGATACATTAAATGAAATTAATGGAGAACATATTGGATATTGGCAATTAATGATTTGGGACGATACAAATAAAACATGGAAAAACAGTTACTTGGACATTAATTCTAAAAATTTAGATGAACTATATAATTCTCAAATAAAAAATATTGCAATAATTAAAAATGAATTGGATAATGTTACTGATTTACCTATTGAAATTAGAAATGATGAACTTTGTGGATTAGAATACATACACCAAAATGGACATTATGATGAAATCATTGAAGAAATTTATTTATGGTGTGAATTTAATTTAAATGATACAATAATGCTAGAAACAGTTTCGGCCCATATTACAACTTATATTCAAAGTCTGAATGAAAATAATTCTGAAGAAATTGAAACAGAATACAACCTAGGCCATAGTACAGTAACCCTAATTTTAGATAAAGAGCATAATCGCAGAGTTGCTTGGACTGGTTATAATTGGGATCATTTATTATTTGTAGAAGACATACAAATTTTAATGGATGAATGATTTGCCAAAATATACTTGGTGTTAATATTGGAAAGCAATAATACAAAAATGTCAATTATGCCCCTAGTATTTCCTTGGAAGGATATAAACAATAAAACTTTAAATTTTTTCCAAATATATTACTCTAGATTTTTCACCATTAAATTCTTAATCATAATTTGGCTAATATGGTTTTTTCTAGGAGATATGAGTAATCATAATTGTATTACTCCAAGTGAAAAAATTGGGTGTTATGCTGCAATTTGGCATGAAAATATAATACATCCTGTGAATTATTTAATTTCTTTTATTACTGCACCGTTTTTTTATAATAGTACACAACATATTACATTTACAACTATTTCTTTCCTCATTTTTGTTCAATCATTTGAAGCAAGAGTGGGTACAATTCGCACAATAATAATATTTTACTTAACTATAATTTCAATTGGGATTATTGGTGGGATAATTTCTAATTTGGGTTCATTAATCTTTCCTGAAGTAGAAATTTTTTCTTATATGCTTGAACGGAGTTGGATGGGGTCTTCAAGTGGATTTATGGGGATAATTGGTGCGATGGCTCATTTCTCTAAATTTAAACCAACATTGCCAAGTATTGTAATATTATTTGAATTATGGAATTTAACAATCAATGGGATTTCATTAAGTATCAGTATTACTCACGCAAGTAGTTGTTTATTTGGATATTTACTTTGGGAGATGATATACAATAGGAAATACTTTGACCTTCTCTATAAATCATAATTATAATGGCATTTATATTTGGTGAAATTAATGAAATTAAAGAGTTTTCAATTATTGTTTTATCTTGTTTAGCAATTTTCATTTTCTGGATATTTTTTCGTTTGCGTACTGGTGCTGATCTGAAACCAAGCATTGATGGGAAACCAAATGAATTTACTTGGACAACTCTCTTTATTTCTTTATGGTATTTTTCAGGAATGGTATTGGATGGGTGGGCTCATACACACGGAGTTGTAGATGAATCTTTTTTTACCAAATGGCATGCATTATTCTACTCTGGTTTTATTGCATTTGCGGGATTTACAACTTGGACATTATGGAGATTATATGATGGGCCTATACCAACAAATTTAGAATCATTAATTGATTTCTTCAACGGTATGCCAAGAGGATATGGTTCTGCAACTGTTGGTATGATGATATTTGGCTTGGCTGGAATTGGAGATATGATTTGGCACATAGTTTTTGGAATAGAAGGTGGTTTAGATATTTTACTTTCTCCCACTCATTTACTACTTGCTACAGGTATGGCCATAGGAATATTAGCACCTTTTTGGGCTGCTTGGTATAATCCTCATGAGGAGGAACATACATTCAAAGGACAATTAGCACCAATTGTATCTCTTTCAATTTCAATATCAGTTTTAACATTCTTCACAAAATATGCACATCCATTTAATCTAAGGGTTACAGAAATTTGTCAAGGTCATGGAAATCCACTTTCAGCTAATGCTGCAAGTTGTCCAACTACTTTGAGGACTCATGGGGAAACTACTCAATTAGTTTATGATACCACAGGATTACAATTAGGTGTTATTTCTATGGAAATTCAAGCAATAATATTGGTTGGAACAATATTATTATTCATGAAAAGATGGACTCCTGCAAAAGGATCATTACTTGTTTTGTTTATTCTAAATGGCATTGCTGTATCTTTTCTAACACCTGGAGAATCTTCAAAGCTTGTACCATTACAACTTTGTTTTTATGTATTATTAGGAATAATTTGTGAATTACTTATTTCAAAATTAAATCCTGCATTAGGTGGATTAAAATTAAGATTTTTTGCTTTCTTACTTCCGTTTCTTTCAATGATTTTATGGTGGATAAGCATCATATATGAAAATAGACACAAATTTGACACATTCATAGACGGCGGAACAATTTATCCACTAGGATGGTCTATTCATGCAACATTTGGTGCATTTTTCTTAGCAGGATGTACTGGAGTTTTTACTAGTTTACTAATGACTCCTCCAGAAATTAATGAGGAAAATTTAAACTAAAACAGTCATAAATTAATTATTATAACGTTAAGACCATGAATACTCTCCCTATCCCAAATAATGTGAGTAGGCCAAAAAAGCAATCTACATATGCATTAGAATGGTTTGTTTTAGCAATAGTTGTTTTTGCATCAACCACCCTTAGTGTTGATCCAATTGTTGAGCCTGAAACTGAATTGGAAATTGATCACATTTATGGTTCAATAACTCTCTCAACAAGGTCTTCAATGAATGCATTAGGTTTAGGTGAAGATATTGATACAGGAGCTATTGCTACAGTTGATATTACGGTAAGTTCAATAATTAGTGAAGGATGTATTACCTGTGAAAATACCCCCACAGGAATACAAATGAATGGGAATATAATAATTCAAAATATACAAGGAGGAATGGGGGGTTTAGGGCGCGTAGAGGGCACTCTTAGTATTACTTATCTTAGAGAATATGTCAGTGAAAATTTTATTGGGAAAGAATGGTTTTCTGTTGAGTGGAATGCAAGTGGTGGTTCTGAATTAGATACATATTGGGAATTTATTATAATTCATAATCCACCTAAATGGACTCTTGATGAACGCTATAATGCAGCATTTATCTCAGTTGATGAAAACGAAGAAAGTAGAACTGGCCCATGGATGTTAGCTAAAACATTACTTAATGGATCTTTAGAAATTCAGGGTTGTCTTCCCAATAGTTTACCTTGTGAAAAATCAGTAAAACCTGATATTAATCTAATATCTTCTCAAAAACTTATTTCATCTCCAATAGTAATTGCACACCCAGATGAATTAAAGAAAATTGAAAATGTAAATAGTACTAATGAAACTCCAACTAAAATGAATAATTTACGTCAACTTTTAGACGTAGGAAATGAAATTGAAAATCATAACATCTGGTGTCCAGAAAATAATGGCAATATAATTGCTACAAAATCATGGAATCTTGGTATTTCAAATAATAATATAATTGCACCTATGGGGCTTTGGTTTGAAATTTTAAATTTACCAAGTAGTTCATTTAATCAAATTAGTGGAACATGGACTGAAATTGAATTTAATGATTTAAGTTGTGCCACAATTACTGATGAATATAATAATTTTAACATTGGAATAATTACAAAATAGAAATATTACATAGAATGAATACTTCTATTTATTATATACACGCGCGAGTTAGTTATGAAAAGAACGGCTTTTTTGCTTATTGTAACGATGATAATAATGTCTTTATCTCCGGTAATTGCACAAATACCTTCTCCAAATTCGACAATAAATGGGGAAACATTGAGTGTTGATGGGTTTGTAACCACAAAATATGCTAGTGTAGGATCTGAAGTTGAAATTCTAGCTCACACTAGAGGTCACACAAGTTCTACACAAGTAACTGCTGAAATACTAAGATACGATATGGATCCGATTCAAATGATTAATGGAGAACTTCCATTGGATGGTTCAATTGTAGACACAGTAGTTCTTCAACGCACTGGTGTTCATGAAAATGATGCTAGTACTATGACTTGGCAAGGTGTTTATGTTGTCCCTGTTACTTCCTTGGGTGGGACATATGGTGCTAGTATAATGGCCGAACATGGAATTACTCGTGCTGTAGATGACCCGACTCAAATAACAAAATTATTACTTGATAAATTCGAAACAAAAGTATTGCAACCTTTTGATACCGCATGGGATACTGCAAATCCATTAGGTGAAATTAAAAGTGAATTTGACTCATTAGAATCAGTTAGTGCCTCAAACGGTGGATGGTCTAATTTTGTTTCAACTGCAACTGAAGGTAGTGGACCTGGAGGTAGTGAACAACTTTGGAACAATATGATTGATGCTGGGCATGATCAATATGACATGAGTGGGGGAGCAAATTTCTTAGAAGCGCTAATGGAATTCCTTGATTCAGAAGATGCTGATGCTGGATTAGTAATGATTACTAGTCTACTTCTTTATGGTGATGAATTTCCTTTACCCCGAGTAATTGAAGATTTTGGAACAGTAATTGACTATATGCAAGCATTTGATCCAATAGAAAATTTTACGAGATTTGAAGGAACTGGGGATTTTGAAAACGCTTATAATGCATTACTTGGAAGTAACGAATGGAATGCACTAAAAGATTCAATTGAAAATTTAGCTAATAATCAGTTGCCATTTCAATCAATACAAAATATCATGCATAATATTGCATTATTAGCCGTATCTGCCCATCCTGAAGCAATAATGAATGCTTTAGAAACATGGGCTCAACCATTAATTGATGAAGATATTGACAGTATGACGCCAATTCAAAAATTAATTGTTAGACTAATAGAAATGGGTGAACCTGAAATTCAAGATCTTAATGGTGATGAAATACCTGATGATGAAGGAGAAATCACATGGGAATATGAATTATTATTGGACACTTCAGAAGGTCAAGCTTGGACTGCAAAAATGGAATC
>CAZMJH010000061.1:0-6888 GCA_964566595.1 uncultured Candidatus Poseidoniales archaeon | reverse complement strand
AACTGCTATACCTCTTCTTGCCTCACTTGGCGGTTTGAGATTACTTCGGTTAGTTAGGGCATTCTCAGGAGTTTTGAGATTAATTGGTATGGCACGAAGAAAATCCAAAGTTACAGTAGAAAAGCAGATGTTACATTTACTTACAATTGTACTGACATTAATTGTTGCTGGTGGATTTTTCGTATATATCTTTGAATCACGAGAATATGAAGCTCTATGTACATCTAATGGAGTAGCCTTGGAACTTATGCCTACGGAATGTAGTAGAATGATTCATTCTTTCAGTGATGCAATGTGGTGGGCAATTGTTACAACTACGACTGTTGGTTATGGTGATTTTTCTCCTGTAGATCCACTTTCTAGAATTGTTGCAGCATTTTTGATGTTGGTTGGAATTGGGTTAGTGGGTAGTTTAGCTGCTACGATGTCACAATTATTTTACACTATGAAAGAAGGAAGTGGTGGAAGAAGTTTAGTTAATACTGATGAAGATGTTTTAACAATATTAGAAAAATTACTAGTACACTACAATAATGGGGATATTGACAAAGATATGTTTGAAGCAGCTCTTTCATTAGCAATGCAAAGAATCCGTTCAGAAATAATCATGATAAGAAGTGAATACAATACTATTGCAAGTACGATGCCTGTACCTTTGCAAGTTGCTCAAAAAATGGAATATAATGAGAAAATTTCCTCGTTAGAAGATATGCTTCATGACGTAGAAGCAATGATTTCTGAAGAAGAATAACTTAGACAATGGTCATAAAGGGGTGGTTGGTCGCCATGTTGCGCCTTAAGAGGTATTGACATGGTAAAAGGACTTTATCAACATACTAGGGAGACCTGGAAACGACCTAAAGATGTCATACCATTTGATGTACGTCAAAAAAGAATGGCTACATGGCGCAGAGAACCTGTTAATTGTAAAATAGAAAGACCTACACGTTTAGATGCTGCAAGAAGGTTAGGATATAAAGCAAAGCAAGGAGTTGTTCTAATTCGAACAAGAGTACGCCGTGGTGGACTTAGAAAAGGAAAAATCAATATGAAACGTAAACCAAGTAAAATGGGTATTCGTAAAATTACAATGGCAAAAAATACTCAACGTATTGCAGAAGAACGTGTTGCTAGACATTATCCAAATCTAGAAGTTTTGAATTCCTACTGGGTTGGAGAAGATGGTAAACATAAATTTTACGAAGTGATTCTTATTGATCCGAATCATCCAGCTATAATTAACGACAAACAACTAGGGTGGGTTTCTGAAGGAACATCTCATCGAGGAAGAGCATATCGTGGAAAAACAAGTGCTGGAAAAAGAGGAAGAGGACTTCACAACAAAGGTAAGGGTGCAGAAAAATTACGCCCAAGTCTAAAAGCTAATTTGAATCGTGGAAAATAAGTCAATAAAACTGTTTTTTTATTGATTTCTATCACAATATTGATTTCCCATGCCATCTACAGCAATGATGTGACCCATGGTAGTTTGGCCGACCTAAAAGGAAAAGAAGTATATCTTCCAGATGGTAGAATGCTTGGTTTAGTCCATGATTGTGTTATTGAAACAAAAGAATGGAATTGTACACATTTATTTGTTAATGAGTGTAAACCCAATCTTGTTGAAGATGGAATACATGTAGCCATACCATGGAGATGGGTTCGTGCTGTGAATGATGTTGTAATTCTTCGTTGGTTTCCACAAACCCCAATTCCAAAATATCCTGTACAATGATGTAGGTGGGTTAACATGCAAATTCATATTCTTGGAACTTCATCATCTAGACCAGCACACGGTAGAAGTGTTAGTGGATCAGCAATAAATACTGAAAAGGGAATAATAATTGTTGATTGTGGTGAAGGTTTTCAAGAAAGAATTACTCTTCACAATAAAAGATTAAAATTAGATAATCCAGAATTAAAAATTAAAGTTGGAAGAATTAACACCATACTTCTAACGCATGGTCATTTAGATCACACATGGGGATTATTACCATTTTTGAAAACGTTGTCATTAGATGGAAGAGAAAAATCACTAACTATCATAGCTCCAACTTCTCATGAAATTGTTAATAAAATTCTAAATTCAAATAATCCATTTGTTGATATTTCAGATTTAGAGCCCGCGAATGTGGATTTATGCCTACAATTTAGACAATGGTGGTCATTAGGGGGAACTTCAGACTTACTAAATTTTCAAACAAATTGGATTTTAATTGGTGCAAATCAAGATGATAATATTGGACATTTAAATGCAATATTAATTGATCCGGATAACAACAGTGTACAACCTGTAAAAAATCTCGAACAATATACGAATAATATAGAAATATTACATATTCCAACATTACATTCTGTTCCAAGTTGTGGTTGGTGGATTAAAGAAGAAAATAAAAAGGGGAAATTTAATTCGAATTTGGCAAGTAGTAAAAAACTGAATATAAAACAAATACAACAATTAGCAAAAGGTGAAGATATCGAAGGACATGCTTCGAAAGATTATATTTTACCAGAACAAATAGGTTCCAGTGTTCTGATTAGTGGTGATACTGCTGGTAAAAATAATGGTTTTATTAATTTTTCAAAAAGTAATTTTGACACAACTTTATTAATTCATGAAGCCACATTTATGGAAGAACATTTAAACAAAGCAAACGAATTTCTTCATTCCACTGGTATTCAAGCAGCTCAAAATGCCAAATTAATAAATGCTAAGCATTTAGTAATCACACACTACAGTTCCAGAATAAAAAATACCGATTCACTAAAACTTGAAGCTGCTAATGAGTTTGGTATAGTTCATGCAGCTTCAGATTCTGACATTATCAATTTAACACATGATGACATTAAAATAATTTCACAATCTTAAATTATGAAATAAAAATGCATATTCAAATGCTTTTTCGCGAATATATTTGTATCTATCTGATGCACTAAAATGCCCTGCTTCAATATCTGTTTTTAGCAAAATCAAACCTGAATCTATCGTTGCTTTTTCTCGTAAAGTTGCACACCATTTCATTGCTTCCCAATACGCAACTCTAGGATCATGTAAACCTGCAGTAATTAGAATATTTGGATACCTTTGTTCAACCACATTATCAATTGGAGAATATGAATTCATATAGTCATAATATTTTTTTTCATTAGGATTACCCCATTCTTCCCACTCAACAATTGTTAAGGGAATAGATGGGTCGCTCATTGTAGTCATTACATCAACAAACGGTACACCTGCTATGGCAACATTAAACAAATCAGGACGCATATTCAATACAGCACCAATCAATAATCCTCCGGCACTTCTACCTTCTATTGCAATATTTTCAGAAGAGGTCCAATTTTTCTCAATTAAATATTCAGCACAACTACAAAAATCTTCAAACGTATTCTTTTTTGTAAGATATTTACCTAGATCCTCATACCAATAACGCCCCATTTCAGAACCTCCTCGAATATGAGCTATACAATAGACCATTCCTCTATTCAACATAGGTAATATACGCGAACTAAAACTTGGTTCCATGCATGCCCCATATGATCCATAACCATACAACATTAATTTAGCATTATTAATTTCAGTTAAATGAAAATCTTTTCGATACACAACTGAAATTGGAATTAATGTACCATCTTTTGAAGGAGCTTTTATTTGCATAGTTGTGAATTTTGACGAATCATAATTAGGTATATTTTTTTGTTTAATTAATTTGAATTCTTTATTTTTAACAATATAATCAAAAATTGTTGGTGGAGTAACCATAGAACTATATGAAATTCTCACCTTGTCAGAATCAAATTCAAAATTTGAACCCAGTCCTACAACATAAGCAGATTCTGGAAATTCTAATTGATGATAATTCGAAGGGATATTTTTTTCAAAATTAACACACCATGCTTGCCTTAACCCATTTTCACGTCCAAAAATTATCAAAAAGTCTTGAAATGAAATTATTGAACGGATGCTTCTTAATTTATCATTTCCAAAAATCCTACTACCCAAATTATCATTCAGAGGAAACCACAAGTCAGGTTTGCTAATTTGCGCTGTAACAATTTCAAAATTCTTAGCTCCGTCTGCATTTGTTACAATATACAACTGATTATTTCTTTTACTTACTGAATATAAATCTCCTTGTTTTCTTTTTTTAATGATTTTCAATTCCAAATTATCTGAATTTAAATTAATAAAACTTATTTCACTAGTTTCTTTTGAGCCTGAACCTATAAGCAATAATTCTCTATCTTCTGTTTTTGAAATACCTACCCAAAATAATTCATCTTTTTCCTCAAAAATTAATTCGTCCGTGTCAGAATTATTCAAATGATTTTTCCAGACCTGATATGGCCTATGTGCTGTATCCATTTTGGTATAAAAAATTGTGTTATCATCAAAACCCCATTCAAAATCTGCAACATTTGAAATTTTTGAAATTAATTCATTATTTAATAAATTAATTATACTTATTTCATATATTTCATATCCACTTGTATCTACAGAATATGCTAGTAATTTTTGAGACGGACTAATACCTACATCTCCAACATTCATTTGAGTAGTGCCTAATTTATTTGCTAATTCATTTTCATCCAAAATAACTTCATCTAACGAATCTGAATCATTTCTTTTTCTTCTACAATGGATAGGATAAGCTAATCCTTCCTTTGTATGTGAAAAATATTCATATTCACCATAAGGTACAGCATCCGTAGTATCAGTTTCCTGTATATGCGAAAGTAATTCATTGTATAGATCCTCACGTAAATCCCCAAGTGAATCCATACATTTTTCAGTATATTGATTTTCTAATTTTAAATGTCCTATTATTTCTTCATTAGTTCTTGTATCATCTCTCATCCAATAATATGTGTCGACTTTTTCACGGGGGGGTTTCATTGGATTTTTACCCCTATTTTCTCCTTCTACATATCCAAATTTCACAATATGTTCGGTTTTCTTTGCAACCGGAGCTAAAGGTGATGGCATGTGGTAATTCAATACAATCACAGATGGCTTATGAGATTGGCGAATAATGTAAAACGAAATTAGACAAGTTTCATGAGGTTGTCGGTTGACCACAGGATATGCGACAGACGTCTTTAGTGGTGCTAATTATTATTGCATTATTACTTACACCTATCGCACCAACTTATCTTAAAACTGATTTGAATTCGAAAAATATTAATGGTCGATCTTCATTTGAATGTTCTGAATTTACTTATACAGTAAATGTTCCTGATGTCATTCTTGATGCTGCTTTTACGATAAATGATGGTGATTGTACAGCACTGAAATTAGAGGGAATTACTGGTAATGAAATATTTGACATAAATATTGTTGCAAATGACACACATGCAATAGATTCTCTAATGATGGATTCTGGAGTATACTATAGTTATTGGAATGAACAACCATATCACATTAACCCACTTAGTGGCTCATATCTAATCGAAAGAAATCCGAGTATGGAAAATTTAACTGGAAGTATAGAATATACTTGGTCTGTTCCTTCAAATGAGGATTTTATCCTAGTGTTAGACAATATGAGACATCCTGCTGATGAGGGGAGAGGAGCAGGTGGTGGTAATTCTATTTCTGTTTCAGTTGTAATTACGCTTGATAGTGAAAATTGGTTATGGAAACCATATGACTCTATTATTCAATTAGAACCTGAGACAAATCAAATTTTTAACGATGAACCACTTTATTTTGATGAAGGTGATGCAGTTACTATTCGTTCAACCCCTACATTTGGAAATAGTGATGTATACTTAATGACTGATGAACAATATGGGTTATATAGTACCGGTTCTCCTGGAACGTGGCATATCGCTGATGCAAGTATGTTATCTATCTCAAGCAATAATCAAATTGATTGGACTATACCTTCAGAATATGCAAATACTCCATTACATATTGTTGTTGATAATCAAGCAACACCTGCAGGAGGAGGAAGTGGAACAACTAACATGGCTACAACCATTGCGGTGTTAGTAAATCCTATATTATCTCCATCTATTGAAATTACATCCCATAATTCAACTGAAATTCAATTAGAAGATTCAATACAATTTGATGCTAGTGCAACACCCAATCGATGGCAACAAATCTCTAATTATGAATGGAATATCTCAGGCATTGGATTTTTATCTGGAACTATAGCAAATGCAAAATGGGATTCGCCAGGAGAATATGACATTGAATTAGAAATCACCCGTATAGATGGTCAAAAACAAACTAAATTAATTTCCATTTCAGTTCTGGATTCTACTATTCCAAATTTAAAAGTCATAGGCATTAGTGATGGAGCATATGTTGAACAATCCTCTAATCTCATCTTGACATGTGATTGTAGTGATAATCATGAGATTGACAATATAGATTGGATATGGGATACAAATATCGATTCTAATCATGGATTGGCTTACACTGTACCTACAACCCAATTAGGCCAACATAATTTAATTTTGAGGGTAACAGATATATCTGGAAATTCTGCTGAAATTAATCTTAATTTTACTATTGTTGATGCTACTAGTCCTGAGCTTATTTCAGTAAATTGGCCTAATGATAATTTAGTTCAAGGTAATAAACTTGATTTTAGTATAAAAGCAAATGATCCTGAAGATTCTAATTTAGTATTCCGTTGGGATATGGATTTGAGTACAGATACTAATAATGATGGAAATAAACGTAATGATTGGATTATTGGAGCATATGATACTTCAACAAATGAAGCAAGTATGTCTTATACATATTCCACACCGGGAGTATATACTGTAATGGTACAAGTAGTAAACTCGGAAAATAGAAAATTGGAATTAACTCATTCAGTTGCTATTTCTGAAGCCGCTGCACCAGAAACATCCTCAATGGTTTATGCATCT
>CAZMJH010000060.1:0-6904 GCA_964566595.1 uncultured Candidatus Poseidoniales archaeon | reverse complement strand
TCTTTGTTTTAATTTTTTCAGATGTGATGATAAAAGAGAAAATTCTAACATATCAGGATGGTCAAAATTTATTGCGCCACCATCATAATCAAATTTTTCGCTTAAATCATGATAATAATTATCTTGACTTATAAGACTACATTTTTCAGTGCCAAATACCTTTACAATTTCTTTTGCAAGTGTTGTTTTTCCAGAACCACTTCCTCCCGCTATAGCTATAATTTTGCAGGTATTTTCTTGCATTAATGGATGAAAAGAAGTAAACAAATAAAATATAATGCATTATTTTTGATTATTGAAGCCAAAATATGCGGCTCTTTATGAGGGCCAAGCGTTTCGCTCAGTTTGAGGGATATCATGACAAGCAAGGTCGTCAATGATGCAATTCACGGTTCATTTACGATTGATGGTGCTCGAAAGGAGTTACTTTCAACACCCGAATTTAATAAATTATCTCACATTAAACAATTAGGTCTTGCGCATTTAGTTTTCCCTGGGGCTCATCATACAAGATTTGAACATAGTTTGGGTGTAAGTCATGTAGGCGGATTAATGTCTGATTCAGTTGAACTTAACGAAGATGAGAAAACCATGGTTCAAGTTGCAGGAATGTTACATGATGTAGGACATGGACCATACTCTCACACATTAGAGCATATACTTCATGAAAGAGGAGGTATGGATCATATGTCAGTTACTGAAGGAATAATAACTGGTGAATATGATATACTTAGAGACGGCGAAACTTCGGTTTTCCCAAATAGAATTACAGTTCCTGAAATTTTAGAAAAACATGGCATTAATCCTAATGATGTGGCTAATTTAATTCGTGGTCCTAGCGCTCAGGGGAGTGAACGCAATCTTTTTTGGACTGAAGGAAATGATCATTTTGCTTCAGAAGATTATACGATGGCACACATAGTACATGGGCCAGTTGATTGTGACCAAATAGATTATTTGTTGCGTGATTCACATTTTACAGGAGTAAAACATGGAATTATTGATCATCACCGACTTATACATTGTTTACAAAGACATGCAGGAGATGTTGCAATAGGAGAAGGTGGATTATCTGCACTAGAAGGAATGTTAACTGCACGAGCATTAATGTATAGTGCAGTATACTTTCACAGAGTTACAAGAATAACAGAAGTTATGTTATCTCATGCAGTAGAAAGAATGGCCGAAGATGCCTGTGATCCTCTTGATATGCAACGTATGGTGGATGCAGAAATTTGGCAATTATTAAACGAACAAGGAGGATTTCAACAAGATATAATCCGCCGAATTAAATATCGTCAAATGTTCAAAGTTGCAATGACACGCCGTAAACAAGAATTAGATGAAAATCAAACAAGCTCATTATTAGAAATCGCCCAAGATGGAGATAAACGTAGACAACTAGAAGATGAAATTGCAACAAGAGCAAAAGTACCAGAAGGTTATGTTTCAATAGATGTTCCTTCATTAAAATTATTACTTTCTGAACCTAGAATGGCTCAAGTTGATATTAGAATAGAAGGAGAAGATGGACGCTATAGGTGGTTCAAAGAACACACTCCTTTAGCAGATGCATTAAGAACAAGACAAGTAAGTCAAGCAGTAATGTATGTTACTACTTTACCATCTCATACAGAGTCTGTTTCAAAAATTGCAGAACGTTTAATTTTCAATTAATTATTCTTCTTCTTCTGGTAAACTAGGAATACTTTTGAGAACATCACCTATGGATCCAAGAGAATCTTCCACCCAAACTCCTAAACTAGGATCTGTTAATCTTCCCGGAACCCCTACTTCCCATAGAAGTTCTTGGATATTCTCGGATGTGTGTTTTACTAAATTAATAAATTCGGGTTCTACTCCAATTTTCAAATCTTCTTCTAATGCAGTTATTTCAGGAATTTCTTCACTGAGTATCTCTTCCATTTTGTTTAGGATTTCTTCTTTTAATTCATCAGCTTCTTCTTGTAGTATGTCTTCAATAGATGTACCTAATTTTGGTAATTTTTTAACATTCAAATCTTCTTGTTTCCCAGAGTCTTGATCTTCATCATCTTCAACCTGTGTTTCCAAAAGTTGACCAAATACAGTTTTTAGTAATGAACCAAGATTTGAACTGTCAACCCCTTCAATTTCCACTTGTTCTTCTGCTAATTTTGCTAAAATATCTTCTACAAATTGTGGATTAATTACTTCGGGATTAAGCATGTTTTGTAACATAGGCATTGCCCATGTAGGGTCTTTTAAGGACAGATTTACATCAAAATAACCCTGAGATGAATGTGTAGCAACTTCTGCTGGAGGCGGAACAAATTCTTTTTTCACATGTTTCCAAAGCTGAGTGATTAATGCATTCATGTTTAGTGGTTTTCCAAGAACTTCGTGAATACCAGCTTTAGCAGCAGAAACTAATAAATCTCTACTTGTATCTCTACTCAGAAGTACAATTCTAGATTTAAATGAAAATTCAGGATCTGCCATTAGTCTTTGAGCAGTGTCTAATGCGTCAGCAGCACGCCATTCAGCATCTAATATCAATACATCAGGCATTGTTCCTAATGCTGTACCTTCAGTTTGCCTTAATGTTGAAGTCCTTGTAATGTTAAAACCCTCTCTTTCAAGAGTTCCAGCGAGTAGATTTCGGCGCCCTTCATTTTCATCTGCTACGATGATGTTCGCCATGTTAATCGAGCCTAGGTAAAGCCACCTTCACATGAATGTTCTTAATGAACTTTATAGAATAACGCTTATTCTTCACAAATTAATACCTGCGAATAGAAGAATCTACATTCACAGACCATGAATCGATTCCCCCAGCAAGATTGTAAAGATTTCTTCCATTAAATCCTTGATTCATTAATACTGTAATTGCATACATTGATCTAGTACCATGATGGCAATAAATTAACAAATATTTATTTTTAGGAATTTGATCAATGGCATTGTTTATGTGAGTATGTTCAATACACAAATCATTGTGTTTTAGTTTAGCGACTTTAGCCTCACTTTGCCCTCTACAATCTATTATGAATGGTTTCCAACCCTCATTTAAGCGCTTATTAGCCTCAATTGTAGTGATGTTCTGCGGCTTTTCAACTTTTTGAGATTCTATTTCGGGAGCATAACTCATAGTCCTAAATTTCATAGTTTTTGTATCAACAATTAGAACTTTACCTGCTAAGTTATCACCAATGCCCAAACAAATTTTCAATGCTTGTGTTGCTTGAATTGTTCCAATGATGCCTGGAAGTACACCTAATACACCGGCTTCAGCACAATTTGGAACATTTTCTGCTGCTGATGAATCTGGAAATAAATCCCTATATCCAGCACTTCCTGAAATATTGAAACAGGCAATTTGACCTTCGAATCGATGAATAGATGCATGTACCCATGGAATTCCGATTTCTTTACAAATGTCATCTAAAATATACCTAGTAGGGATGTTATCACTACCATCGATTAGAATGTCGTGACCCTTGATTATTTTTTTAGCATTATTTTCATCTATGAATTCTGAAATACAATCAATACTTATTTGTGAATTTAAATCTACTAATTTTTTTGCAGCAATTTTAGCTTTTTTAGCACCAATATCCGCCTCATTGTATAAGATCTGACGATGTAAATTGCTTGCATCAATAATATCTCCATCTACAATTGTAATTTTCCCTATTCCTGCCGCTGCAAGATATAACAATGCAGGAGATCCTAGGCCTCCTGCACCAATTACAACAATTGAAGTATCTTTCAATTTTTGTTGACCCGCCTCTCCCATTTCAGGTAGGTTAATTTGGCGAGCATATCTTTCATTTAGCACAAAAAGACCTCAGTGGACATTATCTTCTAACCAACGTTCGCAATCAATTGCTGCTTGACAACCCATTCCAGCTGCAGTAATTGCTTGCCTATATCTTGTATCTACTACATCACCTGCTGCAAAGACACCAGAAATTGATGTCATTGTATGTTCTTTATGGATAATGTAACCTTCATCATCAGTTTCAATTTGGTTATCTAAAAATTGTGTAATTGGTTTGTGGCCTATTGCAATAAAAGCCCCGGTTGCTGTAATTTCTTCGATTGAGTCATCTCTTGGATCCTTGAGGATAGCACCCGTAAGTCCTTGTTCATTTGAAAGCCATTTTTTGATTTGTCTAAATGGTTTAATTTCTATTTTTGAATTTGCAACAGCTCTTTCATACATTATTGTAGATGCTTTAAACACGTCTCTTCTATGAAGAATTGTAACTTTACTTGCGAATCGAGTAAGGAATGTAGCTTCTTCCATTGCGGAATCTCCTCCTCCAATGACCAGAACTTCTTCATCCCTGAAAAATGCTCCATCACATGTAGCACATGTTGAGATTCCACGTCCTTTTTGCGCCTCTTCATTTTCAGCATTTAGCCAAATTGCTTCAGCACCAGTGCAGATAATTATTGCATGTGATTGGAATACGTCCCCTTCAACGGTTACTTTGTATGGACGAGATGAAAAATCAACGGAAGCAACATTTTTGTCAACAACTTCACAACCAAACCTTTCTGCTTGTTCTCGAAGTTGCATCATCATTTCTGGACCCGTAATACCTTGGGGATAACCGGGGAAATTTTCAACATCACTTGTAAGCATTAATTGTCCACCTGATGCATATCCTGAGAACATTAGAGGTTCCAACATTGCCCTAGCCGCATATAACCCTGCAGTATATCCTGCAGGACCACTTCCTATGATGATTACATTTCGAATATCACTCATCTTTTTCTCTCCATTCATTTGGATGTTTTAACATATGATCGACAGCCATTATTGCATTCTTTGCATGAGTTTCTATCCGTTCTTCAATTTGTTTAGGTACTGCACCAGGGCCAATTATGCCGATTCCCACTGGTTTTCCATATTTTTTCTGAAATGAAACTAAGTCATTAATTACAGTTTGACCCATAACCAATCCGTGCTGAGTTTCTCCCTTTTCAATAATACCCAATACAACATATCCACTAAACATATGCTTTACTTCATTACCATTTTCATCAATAAATTTTTCTTTTTCTATTTTCTTAATAGCATAAGGTATTTCTAACGCACCAGGAATCCAAAAAATATTATTCACATCTAATTGTAATTTTTTTGCCGATTTCTTAATTGTATTCAACATTTTTTCAATATATTCTCTGTGAAATGAAGTGCAAATTATTCCAATTTTGGTCATTATCTTCTACCCCTCATTCTATCGTATGAATCTACTATTGCCTTGGTCGCCGCCTCGATTTCAAAGTTTACGAAATCCCCCTCCTTCTTGAACCCAAAGGTTGTTCGGCGTAATGTTTCAGGAATCAAACATACATTAAATCCATCATCAAATACATTTGCAATAGTTAAACTACAGCCATCTAATGCAATGTATCCTTTTTCAATAATGTATGGCATATATTTACTCGGGATTTTCATTCTAACTATGTGATTATTTTCAGGATTGTTAATATCAGTAATTTCTGCAATTTGATCAATATGTCCCGAAACTTGATGTCCACCTATTTCTTCACCAAATTTTAATGATCTTTCAATATTAATCATATCGCCAACCTCTAATTTTGATAATGTAGTCCTGTTTAATGTTTCATCAATTATATCAAAACTTGCTGTATGTTCGCTAAATTCCACTACAGTTAAACACACACCATCTAATGATATACTTGCTCCTTGAGATAAATGTTCATTAGTTCCTTTTGGTAATCTTACTCTGATTTTTCTAAATTTATTTTGTTTTTCGATATTTTCAATAATACCTAAACCAGCAACAATTCCTGAAAACATATTAATCATCATTTTTCATTACATTCCACAAATCTATGATTTTTTCAACAATTTTTCTGGTACCATCTAAATCTCCTTCTAGGCCTTCAACTCTTAAGACTTCTATATGGGATAAATTTCGTTCAACAAGCTCATTTTTAATTCCCTCCTCAGCATGTTCTTGGTCATAACCAAGAGCTATAATGTCAGGTTTAATATCAATTAAAATATCAAACATAGATATTCCGGGAGGATTTCCAATATGTACTAAATCTACTGGTTTTAATCCTTCTACCATTTTCTTTCTCATATTTTGTAATGTAATTGGTTCATGTTTACGTTGCCTTACAGTGTCATCATGAGCAACAATTACTACTAGTTCATCACCAAGTAATTTTGCTTGTTCAAGATAATGTAAATGTCCTGCGTGAAGTAAATCAAAAACACCTACTGCTAATACTCTTTTCAAATCATCACCCCTTATTTCCCATAATTTGTTTTATTTCATCTCCACTTAAGAATAGTATGCCTCTTTCATTCGCCCAATTTTTTGCCTCTTTGACACTTAATGCATTATCGCCATTGGGTTGAAGCATTTCAGCTCCAATTACCACTGGAGGTTCATTAGCGAGTCGAGCTAATGCGACTGCAAGTTCTGTATGCCCCTCTCTTGCATTTAATCCACCTTTTTGTTCTAGACACACAGGAATATGGCCAGGGGTTCTAAATTCAGCTCCTAATTGTTTTCTTGCAACGTCATTTCCCCCCTTTTCATTTAATAATTTTAAACTAAGTTCAGTAAATTTACGAGTAGTAAGGCAACGATCTCTATCTGTAATTCCAGTATATGTTTCTCTATGGTTTATTGATAGCGTGAAAGCAGAACGAGTATCATATTGTAAGTCATTTGTACTCAGTTCTTGTAGTATTGGATAGCCATCATTTAAGATTGGTTCATCATATAAATCTTGTAAATATGGTAAACCAAACATTTCTCCAATCTCTGAACCTACGGCTAAAAATAGTAAACCTCCACATTCTTTACGAAGTTGCCTAATATTTTCCTCAGTTATTTTGGCACCTGAAAATAGTAAATCAGTTTCACCT
>CAZMJH010000059.1:0-6918 GCA_964566595.1 uncultured Candidatus Poseidoniales archaeon | reverse complement strand
GCCATTCATTCTTTTGTGCTTTCATTATCAAATCTTTAGCAATAACAAGATCTTCACTAGAACCTCCTAATGGTAAAGGAGCAAAAATCCACCATCCCAATCTGTGTAAAACAATTCTTTGGGAGGTTAAGGTTTCAGAGTCTAATGTTTTAATTGAATCCCAATCGAGTCTTTGGCCATCTACATAAATACTTGTTTTTGTAATTGCATATCGTTTTGGTAATAACATTGTTACAATAAAAAAAAACAAGAATATATCAAAAAGAATTACCATCCATGTTGGTGTGGATGATGCTGAAATTAAAAGCCATGGCAATATTGCCATTGCAATTATTGTTAAAATATTAGGGCCATTTCGAAAAATTTCTTGATTAAGTGTACTACTCCAAGCATAACCTCCTAATGGTAAATTACCTAATTGTGGAACTGTTTTTTTATTACGAAAAAGGTGCAATATATCATAAGCAACTATCAAACCAACTAAACTAACAATCAAACTTCCAATAAGTACTGGAGATGTAGTTGCCAAAATCATACCTCACTTGATTTAAATCTCCTAAATAATGCCCCAGTAATTATCAATAATAATAATGCCCAAATAATTATACTGCCATTTCCACTATCTTTTTCTCCTTTTAATGAAGCCTCTTGAGTATCTATAATTCCGTTTCCATCATCATCATCATCTTCAATCAATATAGTTTCACAATTTTCCAGTAAATTATCCGGATTGCCGTCTGAATCTGTATCTTGAGATGCACAAGAATCAAATGGGAAAGAATCTATTGTATCACTTACCCCATCATTATCATCATCATTATCCACATTATCTGGTCCACAATGTCTTTGATTTAGATCATCATACCATAACCCTGAAATGCAAGATGCAATATTAACTGCATCATTATCTGGTGGTGTAATAGTAAACAATTGTGTTACTACTGTCATTGCACCATAACTATCAGTTACAATTATTGAAAGTGAATATTCTCCTTCAGTTAATTCTGATAAGGCATAAGCTGAATCAGATGTAACTGTGCTTTCTTCAAAAGTATCTAAATTCACCAAAAGCCACATTATTGATGCAATTCCATGATTATCTGTGGCAGTATAATTTACTTCAGTTATTACTCCAGATGAAGTTATTGTAGCCCCTTGTGAAATATGATCCAATCCTTCTGGCATTATTAAAGTCACAATTGGTGATGGATTTGTTTCTAATTCAATTAATGGTATTGTAAAAGATGGACCTAAATTAATTGATGCAGAATTAGGCATTGCCCCAATATATGTTGTAATTAATGTTGCATTACTTAAATCAATTATCTCGTTTGAAGTAATGATTTGCCAAATTACAGAATAATTTTGTTCCCCAGTAAAAATATATGAGTTGTCAGAATTTTCCCAAGATAATGCGAAATTCGCATCTATAATAGAGTTATCCAAAGTTGCTACAAAGTAATGTATATGTGCTAATGTTAATTCAGCCAAACCATTTACAGAAATTGAATTATGTAATGTAGATTCTAATGATGATTGAGATTCATATGTTGAATTAATCAATAAATCATTCACTTCTCCTTCATGCATATTCATACAAATATCATTTAAAGAAATTTCAGAAATGATACTTGAAATTAAAGATATACATGACTGCCCTGAATTCCCACTAGCATTAAGATAAGTTCCTACTACTTGTTCTAAAATTATCGTATCAGAAGGTCGACTATCATCAACATTAATCTCCTGAGAAATTAAATTTGTAATTGTTCCTGATGTTCTAATGACTCTAATATTTGAAACGTCTAATGATGTAAGTTGTACACCTATACTGTCCTCAATTGAAAGGGCTACAGATTGCATATCTATGTAAATATTAGAAATTAATAATTCATTAATTTGATCTAAAATTTCAATACCACTCATATCCGAAATAACACTAATTGGTGGATTATTGGGGCCATCGTATATGGTAAAATCTCCATCGATGGAAATATTACTCATGCTTCCACTTACATCAATGATTCTAATGCCTGCGCCAGAAGTGTACATTATCACTTCATTCAAATTAATTTGCGCTCCTGTAGCACGAATTCCAACATTACATAAAGAAATATTTGAAAATTCAATAGTAAGTGAAATTTGAGCATCATCAGAGGTTTTTATACAATTATCTCCTAATTCAAATGAACTACCCTCAATATTAGCAGAACTGCCTGAGTTTAATATTAAATGCCCATCAATTGAGTTAGATAGTGTGGCTTCACTAATCTCTGCAATAGCAAAATTTTCTAATGTTAAACTTTGAATTGCATTTAATAGATAAGTTCCTTCAAGATTAATTTCTCCTCCATCAACTAAAATTCCCGACCAATCAATTCCATGTAAACTAGCACTTCCTATATTCAATTGACCACTCACAGTAATTTCTTTATTTGTAGAAATTTGTAGATCTACGCCATTATCAATTTCCATTAAACCTGAAACAACTAAATCATCAAAGAGATAATAAGGAGACCATTGTAATTCTAAATTTAAATAATTAAATACCTCATCAGTATTTACTGTTGATGCTACAAAAGTCATTTCAGAATTATAAGAAACATCCCAATAATTTGTTTGTGATATTTCTAATGAATCTATTTCCATCGTAACAATTCTATCTAAATCAATATCCTCAAAAGTCCCAGTTTCATTATAAGTCACACTTTTAGCTCTTAAATATGCTGTTCCTGTTAAATCAGTAATTGTAGATGTTATCTCATTAATGCCTTGGGCTCCATTCAATGAAACTGATGCAAATGCGATTGGTTCACCCTCATCAACTACATTAACAACTAAATTGCTAAACTGAACTATTGATCCACCTTGAGAAATATTTGTTTGCCCTATTAATCCCCCTCCAAATAAATAAAGAATGCAATTATTATTTGTTACAAGAGCAACGTCTCCTTTTAATGTAATTTCATGCCAAGTCATTTCAACTTCTTCACATAAAATTTCAATTGTTCCATCCAAAATTAATGATGCTGTTGAACTTCCAATTTCACTAGATGAAATGGAAAAATTATTAGCAATAAAAGTTGAATCTGTTCCCGTAAGTATTCCATAAGATTCAACAGTTACCTCTACTGCAGTCAAAGTAGATTGATCTAATTCTAACCTTCCTCCATCTTCAATTGTAATATTTGATGGTAATACTCCATTAAAATCGGTTAAAACTATGTTAACTCCGGATTCAATAACCCAATCACTCCCATCAGAAGGAAGTACGGGTAATTCAATTTTAGGATTTACATCATTGGTTGACAAACTTTTCACTCTAGAGATTGCTTGTACAGAATCAAAAGCAAAAACTTCTGAATTTTTACTTACTAATGGTAATGTTACAAGACCATTTGCATCACTTACTTCATAAAATTCATGCACATTTACTTCAATCCCTTGGAGTGTATTTTCTCCTGATAAATCTGTAATTTCAATACTTGATTCAATATACTGTTCAGCATCGGTTACTTGAACTAAATTAGTGTTAATTGTACTAGTTCCATAAAATAATTCTGTGGCTTCACCTTGTGCTGCAAATGTAAATCCAGAACCTTCCCAATTCCGAATATATGATCTTGCATTTGAATCACTCAATAATAATGAATTTGTATGTGAAGATGCATTCCAATCTTCAATACTAATTTTTCCAATTTTAGAATGTACTCCATAATCTCCAAAACTTGTAATTAATTCATCAATAATTGATTCTGTACAAGCTTGAGAATATCCTACATCAGTATTATCACTTATTGATAAAGTACTAATTGATAAAGTACTTGTTGCTTCACAAGAAACTCCTGTTGAAAAACCTGCAATGTTAACCGTTTCTGCAATTACATCAGACCAAATTACATGTAATCCAATTGATGTTGTATCTGACCATTGTGCTTCATGAGTTAAATTTACTTCACCAAGAGTATTAAGTGAACCTCCAAGGATTCGTAAAGCTGTTCCATGACCATCACCTACTGAAATATTCAAATCTTCTACTATTAATGATGAATGTTGAGTGTACAATCCTCCAGATGCCCCACTCCATTCCCCTCCATTAATTGATAATGTACTTGAAGACGAAAGTTGGCCTACTTTTCCGTTGGTCTGAAAAGTGGTTTCATCTAAAATAAAGTCTCCACCTCCTGAAAAAGAAAATGTTTGACTATATCCACTAATAGTTGTATCAGAAATACTAACAGAACCAGATGTTGCAATATTCATTGCCAATAATACTGATTGTGTGTCATAAATTTGCATATTACTAATTTCTAATGCATCTGCTGAATTTGCCAATAATAGTGAATCAATAGAAGTCCCTTGAATATCATCAATAGTTAAAGACATACTATTTGTTAAATCAAAAAGTTGTGTGGCAGTGTTGGCATTGATGTCCGAATATGTCATTCCACTTTGATCTCCATATGCTCGAAGAATAAGTCCTGTGTTTGTAGCATTAATCGATTCTATTGAACCTGATGTGGTTCCAGAAACTTCAACAACAACACCAGTATTGATGGCTACTAATTCCGAAATTGTTCCTGAATTTGTATGTTTCAATAACACCCCAGTATTATTTGAATTTGCCCCCATAACTGTAATAATTCCATCATTATTAATACAATTATTTTGAATATTTACACAATACAATTCAGTTATTTCCGATGTGCCTAAATTTACAATACCTTGAATACTATCTGAAATAGTAGAATTTTGAAGATTTAAGATTCCGCCTACATCAGCAATAACTCCAATTCTGGAACCATTCAAACTCATTCCATTAATTTCTGCTGTACCTGTACTTTGTATTTGGATTCCTTCCCAACTTGATTTTAATCCTAATTCTGATTGTTGAGAAATATTTGCAATGATTTTTACCCCATCTAATCCTGTTCCTTCTATTATCAAAACACCCTCAACTGAAATGGAAATATCTGAATTAATATTGATAATTGCTCCATCTTCAATTATTAACTGTGCTCCTGATTTTATTATTACATCATCATTAATTTCTTTAACTCCCGACCATTTTACTGATGATGTTATGGTTTCAGCTCTATTTATACCTATTTTTGTAATAGGAATAATACTAATTACAAATATCATAACAAGAAATATAGCGATTTTGCGGCCCTGCATAACTGTCGTGAAACGGACTCATGAAATGAGTGTTGCCTTTAAATTCAATAATTTTTAGATTAATCTTTGCCTAAATCTGACATTTTTAACCAAGGAATATTCAATCTTAATGCTTCATCGACAATTAAAGTTAAATTTGTAAAACTAATTCCATCTCCAGTTGAATTAATACCATGAGAATAAAGTAATATTGTCATTTCTGAGGTACTAACTATTGTTAAGTTTTCAATAATTTTTTCAATATTATTTTGAGAATCTGAAACACTTATTGCTCTAAATACTCCTCCATCTTCACAATCAGTTAACCATGGTTGGCTATTATTTTCATTGGCTCTAGTCCCCCTTAATACTGAAATTTCTTGTAATAATAAATTATCAATTTCAACATTTCTATGTCCATGTGGATATGCAAAACTTTCAATATTGTATCCAAATTCTTCCATTAATAATTTACTAGATAGTACTTCTTCTTCATAATAGGATTGAGAAGAACCTTCATAAATAAAATAATCAGAATGATTTGCCGTATGTAATCCTATTTCATGACCCTCATTTTGAAGATTATAAAGTATATTTTTTTCATTTTCAGATAAAGTTGAAAAATGATCAATAAAAAATGTTGCAGTGAGATTATTTTCAATAAAATATTCTCTATTTAAATCCCAATAATTTATATTATTACTATCATCGAAAGATAATGCTATCCCTTTTTTTGCTTTTTGGATACAATTATTTTCTAAAATGTTTGATGTTTCACCTATACAACCTGAAAAGGATGTTGCAATTATAATTAATATCACAGCTATGGAGTTGATTCGCATTTCAATTTCTGTATTGACTATTCCTTAAAAAGATGGGCCCGCCCAGATTTGAACTGGGGTCAGACGGCCCCCAGCCGCCTAGTATAGCCAAGCTAACCCACGGGCCCAAGAATAAAATTTGATTCAATATCTGTATGTACTAAATGGTGCAACTTCTTCAATAAGTTCCACATGAGATACATACATACGACGGCAACAATATCTTGTCAACTTAATTTCGTCTAATGCTTCATCTATTTTTTTCCCTGATTCGATAAGTTCTTGATATTTTTTCCATCGATCGGCTATTACTGTCCCACAACTAAAACAACGTATTGGTATTAACATTTTTCAATCACCTGTATGATTTTTGTTTCTTCTTTCGTGCCCCGCGACCCATTTGATGTTTAGGTTCTTTTCGGCGAGGATCATTAACTAACAAGCTACGATCATAGCGAAGATATTCATCTCGAAGTTCTTCATCTATTCCTTCAGCTCCACCATTAAATTGAACAAGCCCTCTAGCAATTGCTGTTCGAATTGCATCTGCTTGCCCCATTATGCCTCCTCCATGGACTGAAATATTAATATCTATTTTTGATAACTTTCCCATTGCATCAGCAATAATTAAGGGTTCCATAGCTTTATTTCTGGCCATTTCTGGTTCATAAATTTCAATAGGTTGACTATCAACTCTTACTCGGCCTTTTCCTTTCTTTACAGAAGATCTAGCAATTGCAGTCTTACGTTTACCGCTCATATTAACTACTAATTTCTTGCTTTTACGTGCCATTAAACTTCACCTTTTACTTTTTTCCAACGGTGACCTGGGGCCCCTATTGCTATACTTATATCTCCAAGCCTCATAAACCGTTCTGGTAATTCTTTCTTAATTTTAGAAACATCTCCAGATACATGATTTTCAGGAAGTTCTTTTCCT
>CAZMJH010000058.1:0-7085 GCA_964566595.1 uncultured Candidatus Poseidoniales archaeon | reverse complement strand
ATTCGACAAAATATGCGACCAATGCGAAGACAACATCCAATGCTACTTGAAACTGAATGGAAAATTTACCGTGAAATAATACTATATCATGAATTTATTCATTGTTTAGGAAATCTAGGCCACAATAAAAAATTTTACACGATTGAATCATTATGGCCTACAATAAATCAAAAAAAAGAACTCGGAAATCAATTTATGGAAAAATTAAAATTGAAAAATTCAAGATGGGCATGGAAATGCCTTAAATGTGAAATGAAAGTTCTACGCCAACGAAAATCTTCAAACAGATATATCTGTAAAAAATGTGGTTTGAAACTAATAGATGAGCGAATTTAAAAATTATTCTTCCTCAGAACTATCCCCATAAATTAATTCTTCAAGCATTTTCTTCTCATCATCATCTAAATGACCATCTTCAAGAGCATCATGTATTTTCTTAATTCCTGCTTTATCTACACCTGCCTCACTTGCTGCACTTTCAATTAACTCAATTTCTCTTGGCTCTACTTTTCCATCCCTAAGTGCTACTGTGATTGCTGCTTTCAATGCAATTGATGCTGCTTGTTCATCACTTAAATCTAAAACTGAACGGATTGCTTCTAATTCATCAAGTTCGGATTGATCAAGAACGCCATCTTCGTATGCAGATTCATATATCTCCATTAAAAAACCAGTATACTGACTAGGATGCAATAATACATCTCTAATTAATCCATAATCAACACCTTTCTCTCGTTCTTTGGATAATTCAAGCATTACTATACTACGTCGTACCTCTTTAACTGACATATCCTTTAATCCATGACCTGCCCAAATAAGACCTACTGCAGTAATAGCAGCAGATAACCATAACATTACAGTTTCATCAATAAAATCACCAGGATGCGTCATATAAACAACACCAATACATGCCATCAAAGCACCAGAAAATATTTCTGCCCAATCATTGATATCTGGTTCATCATCAAATACCGCTAATCTTTCCAAAACCATAGCCTCAAAGTCTTCGTCCATAACCAGCCCTAACCTAACGACAATGACACCGCTCATTACCCTTGCCCTTCTTCTCAATCACTAAAATTTAATTTTATTAACTTAAATTATATCCTTAATCATTAAACCAAGTCCTTTAGAGCCTCAGACATTATGGCAGATTCATGGCAGAGGGTTCTAGTTTAATCTCAAAATTAAAAATACCTGATTTGGCCAAAAAATTTATTCAAGACTCATGGGGAATTTCAAAACTATATCCCCCCCAAAAAAAAGCAATAAAACCAATTCTTAATGGGGAAAATACACTGATTTCAATCCCCACAGCTAGCGGAAAATCATTAATTGCTTATCTTGGAATTATTCAAAATTTGCTTGTTAATAATATTGGAAGTAAAGCAGTATACATTGTACCACTAAAAGCTCTTGCAGGAGAAAAATTTGCTGAATTAACCGAATTAGGAAAATCACTTAATCTCAAAGTAGGATTATCTTTAGGAGAGAGAGATGGAGAGAATACAAACATAAACAAATCAGATATTATTGTGTGTACTAGTGAAAAATTTGACTCTTTAATGAGAAATAAGCCAGAATTATTGCAAGGAGTTAGTGTAATTGTTGCTGATGAAGTTCACCTAATTCATGATTCTTCGAGAGGACCAACTATGGAGATAAATCTAACTAGATTTTTACATTCAAAAAAACATGTACAACTTATTGCATTATCAGCAACAATTGGGAATTCAGAAGTTTTAGCAAAATGGTTAGATGCAAAATTAATTGTTTCAAATTGGAGGCCAGTAACTTTGGAACAATCTACCTTAGCAAACATAGATTTAGAACCAAGAATGAGGATTTCAGCAACAAAAGAGGAAGAGGCTAAATTGCCCCCTCCCCGGGTATTAAGTGGGCCTGCCTCACAACCAATGATTGCTGCATTGGAAGATTCAGTGGAACAAAACATACAATCATTGATTTTTGTTTCAACAAGAAGATCTGCACAAAGTTTAGCTCGTAAACTTTCTGAACGGATTATTAAGAAATGGACGCGTGAAAAAAATAAACAACTTGACTCCCTCAAATCATTACAAAAAGAAATTAAATTAATAGGGGACGATTCTGCAATTTCTGATTCCCTTGAAACTGTAATCTTAGGAGGGGTTGTTTTTCATCATGCAGGATTAAATAGCAAACAAAGAAAATTTATTGAAGATGCGTTTAAAAAAAGAAAAATTATCTGTATAGTTGCAACTCCTACTTTGGCCTCAGGAGTAAATTTACCAGCTAGAAGAGTAATCATACGTGATTTGAAGCGTTTTGAAAATGGCATGTCTCGTTGGCTTTCAGTAATGGAGATACAACAAATGCTTGGTAGGGCCGGACGTCCACGTTATGATTCGATTGGAGAAGCATGGTTACATTGTAAAGGTGAACGATCTTTTGAAAATGCAGACATAATTGCTGAAAAATATATACATGGAACTCCTGAAGATGTAACTTCAAAATTAGCTACTGAAAATGCATTAAGAATACATATTCTTGCATTAATTTCAACTGGTGGAATCAATACAAGATTTGGACTTAGTAAATTCTTCGAGCATACATTCTTAGGATTTACACAGCCCAAACAAATGCTTGAAGAGCGCATTGAACAATGGATTCAATGGCTTTCAAATAATGAATTAGTAGTTAGAATGGGATGCGATGAAAAACTTTACGAGGAAATTACAATGGATATTCCAATTGATGAAAATGAATCTTGGAATGATGATATACCTAATTGGGCAAATATAGCCAAAGATTCTGAAGGCATTGCATTAAATCCCGCATTATCTCCTCAATCAAATGCACCAAAAAGTCTTGGATTTAATTTGGCAAGTAATTGGAATAAAAAAAGTGATTCTCCAAAAATTAATGAGCCTTTGATAATGACTTATACCGCAAGTGATTTTGGTAATCTTGTTACAAGGATGTATCTTGATCCAACTAGTGGATTATTGTTAAGAAATGGATTAAGAAGGGCAGTACGTAGAGTTTTTCGCAATGAGTCTGAATATCCTCTTACTGATGAAGGCCTACTATATCTTGTAACATCAACTGATGATTTTCTCAATTTATGGTGGAGAGATTCCGAATATGACAAACTTCATGAAAAAGCAACTATGTTAGATTCAGAATTACTAAATGACAGTGAATTAGAAGACATTCACCTAAGCAGAATAAAATCTACATGGGTACTAAATGATTGGATTGAAGAATACGAATTTAGGGAGTTAGAAAAACAACATAATGTGATGCCAGGTGATTTAAGAGCAAGGGTTGATCTTGCAGAATGGTTACTTTATTCAGCTAAACAAATACTGTATTATGATTCTAAATTTAACAATGAACATGAAAATGCAAAAATGCAAGTTCTAAAAATGCTTGAAGATTTAAGAAGAAGAGTTAGATATGGGTGTAAAAAAGAACTATTACCTCTCGTAATATTACCAAATATTGGTAGAAAAAGAGCGAGAGATCTCGCAAATATGGGGCTATCTAATCCAAAAGACATCTTAGAATTAACCTCTCGTGATAAAAATAGATTGTTAGCATTACCTGGTTGGGGTCCAAAATTGTTCAAAAGAATAGAGGATCGAATTAAAAAAGATATGAAATATAACACTAATATCAAAAAAACGCGTGCCGATGATGAACCTCTTCCGGGTGAAAAATAGCCAAATAATCAATATGAATGAATTATTGCCGGTATCATGGACACCAACGTTCCTTGGTTCCCTTGCTGGGGTGTGAAATTTGATAAAACAAAGATGTCAACCTCGGAAATAGTTGGAAAATTTCTTCAAATACGTCCCAATTCTCGTTGGGTATTAATTTCAATTCATTCAGCAGCTAGTGAAAGACATTTGTGGAGTGCGTGGTTCACAATGGAACAACAATACATTCAAAAATCTGCTCTATCAAAGAATCCTGATGCTGAATTTATCAGAATTCTTTCAGGAACACATCAATTAAAAACAGCATTTTCAAGAGCAGGATTAAATGAAACTGATGAAGAAGCATGGTTAACATATCTGCCTGAATCTGGAGATAATCTTGAGAACATACCACATATTTCAACAATAGAACTTACTGAATCTGTACAAAAAATAATTTATCTTCTAAATGCATCAATAATCACCCAAAGGCCTGAACCAAATAAAGAAGGTTTGGAACGGCTTGGCATAAATTTTGAAGGAGAATTTAATTCAATAAATGACAATATTTTCATCAGCCATATTGCTCGTTCTTCTCTATCTTCTTAATCAATTACTTCAAGAACCTCCGATAATAGGAAGGTTAGGGTGAGAGCAAGTGTATCTACTACCACAACAAGCACGTAATGCCGTCGTCAAGAATTCGAGACCATGGAATCAAAGTGCACATGGAATCGGAGGAATGAAAATTGAATGAAGAACTTTCCAATGCAATAAAAACTGTGAAGGAACAATGTCCTGATGCTAAAGATGAAGACATTAAGAATGAATTTGAACGATATAATCGAGATTTTTTAATACCTCCTAAAGATGCTTTAAGATCTGTATTAAGAAAATTTTCGTCGGGTGATGTGAAAATTGCCACGGGTACATCAGTAAGAGAATCCAAAAAAGTTGATAATTTTAATTCTTTAAATGGAGATGATAAAAATATCGAAATTGAAGTTAAAGTAATCTCATTCAATCCATGGAGTCGTGAAATAAGAGGCCAACAAAGACAAATGGCATATGGGCTCATAGAAGATAACCCCTGGGAAAAATCAAACTCCAACCAACGTTGGAAATATACTGATTGGGGGAATCACGCAGATTCTATGAAACCTGGATCAATAGTTAGAATTGAAGGTGCATCTGTAAATGAATATGAAGGGAACCTTTCATTAAATATTAATCAAAGCTCAAGAATTGTCGTTTTACAAGAAGGTGATGATACAATTTCTTCATCAGATGAACCAATTAATATTTCTGAAATAAATAATCAAGACGGAATTGTATCAGTTATTGGACGAATATTAAGTAGAAATGAGAACACCATTGAGAAAAAAGATGGAAGTGGCACATTAGACATGATTAAAGGTCAAATTGCAGATTCTACTGGAAAAATAGGTTATGTTAGTTGGGTTGATTTTGATTATCAAGTGGGAGATTTAATTAAAATTGAAAAAACTCAAATTAGGAGATTTAGGGAAACCCCTGAATTAAATATAGGGCAGTATACAAAAGTAGAAAAATTTAGAGATTCTAAATTTCCATCAATGGATGATTTAAATTCATCCACAAAACAAAAAATTGCTGAGTTAAGAGATGGTATGCGAGAAATAGACATCACAATTGAATTGAAAGAATGGACAAAAAGAGAATTTACAAATGATAATGGAGAGTCAAAAACTGTTTGGTCTGGAGAAATTTTTGATCCAACCGGAAAATGTAGAATGACAAGTTGGCAAGATTTGGATATAGATGAAGAAAAGCTTCCTATTTGGCTAAGTTTAAAAGGTGTAAGAGTTAGGTCTTGGCAAGGTATTCCAGACATTACTATTGATAATTTAGAACAGATTGAAAAACATGATAAAGCGGTATGGGAATCTATAGAAGATTCTAATGAATATAATAGTATTACAGTTACAGAGCTTGTAAATAGTGGTTCTAGAGCGAATATAGAAACCAAAGGAGCTGTAATATCTCTTCGTTCAGATTCTGGCATTATTTGGAGAGATTCCAATCGAAGAGTTCTAAAAAATGAAGATGATATATCAGAAGCTACAAAAGATTTACGATTAAGGATGATAATGGATGATGGTGAAAATTGTATTTCAGTAATTATGAATCGTCAATCTAGTGAAAAGTTCCTTGAAAAATCTATGGAAGAATTTAATGAAGAATTGAATAAAAATGGACAAACTGAATTTTTGAAAGGTTTACGAAAAAAATTATTAGGATTTCCCGTAATAATTCGTGGACGCAGTATTGTAGATCAACAAGGTGCTATGTTTCTAGCAGAAGAATTAGAAATTCAAAGCATAGAACCAAAAACTTATGCCATGGAAATTAAAAGTAAATGGGGGATTGAATAATGCAATCAAATTTCAATAGATCAAAAAGACAACCGGCAATTAGAATATTAGCACAAGAATATTCCGAATCTACATTAAAAGAACAAGGTTCTGGGGAATTTGATCCTGCATTTATTATCACCAAACTTGGAGCAAAGGTAAATCGTTTGGTCGCAATGGGTCTTCTTGAATTAATGGAACGAAGAGATTCCAGTTCAGGTGTATTTTGGACAGGAAGAATAAGAGATCCATCTGGATTACATTTCTTTAGTATAGGAACATTTCAATCTGATGAAATACAAATTCAAGCAGATGAATTACTTGCTAGATTTCAACAAGAAGAGCCAGTACTAATCATGATGGTTGCTAAATCTTCAATGCGACAATCTGACGAGGGTTCTATCTTTACTGGCCTAAGACCGGAAGAAATTACAATTATAGATTCACAACAATACGCTCATCTTCTCGTAGAAGCATGTGATGCAACCATGAGGAGACTTGAAGCATTTCGTAATTCTTCAGAATTAGAAAAAACAGTTGCTGAATACAAAAAAGCTGGCATTCCTTCTGATTTAATTGAAGGAATTTTACTTTCTAGAGAACATTATGGAGAAATAGATTCTGAATTTCACAAATTAAATGTTCTGAGATCTTTAGCAATAGCAGAAGGAGATACATCACAAACACAACTACCTAAGGATGAAATGAAAAATGAAAAAACACAGAAAAATCAAGAAATAGACTATAATGCTTTGATAAATCAATGCGTTGGGAAAAATGACTCTCCTAATGGTGTTGATTTTGAAACAATAGTTGAATATTGCCTAAATAATAATGGGGAAAGAGAAGATTCTGAAGTTGCAATAGAAAATATGGTAGATGATGGTGATTTGTTTGAAGTAAAATTTGGATGGTACAAATTAGTAGGATAATCGTAAAAATAACTCATATTTTTTGCCATTACATTCAAGTTCCAGTTGCTCTGTGGTGCGTCGAGGATGACAAT